>NZ_JBHMIM010000011.1:0-133064 GCF_048060115.1 Micromonospora sp. LOL_023 | reverse complement strand
TGGTCATAGGGGGGTCCACCTTCCGTTCCGGGGGGTACACACACCGCATGGCGCGGGGTGTGCGGTAACGGCACTTTCCGGGTGGTGCGGTGTCTCAAGGTCTCTCTGGGGTGTCCGCTGCTGCGGGGCCATCTGCCTACCCGGGTGGGTGGGGGGCCGCTACTGCGCTGCGGACCATGTACAACCACGCCACCCCACCGACCATTCCCCGCGCCCGGGGCCCGGGGTTGACCGCTCAAGATCGCGACGATCTTGCACTTATCGACGGACAATCCCGACAAATCTTCTCGATAAGCGCAAGATCGTCGCGATCATGGCCGGCCGCCAACGCCTCGTGGACCGCAGACCACTGTTCGTCAGCTGGAGCCGCGGGGACGGGGCAGGTCGCGGGTGACGATCTTGCCGGCGGCGTTGCGGGGCAGGGCAGGCAGGCAGATCACGTCGCGGGGTACGGCGTACCGGGCCCGATATCGGCGGACGTACTCCCTGGCAGCCTCGGCGTCGAGCGTCTCGTCGGCGTGCAGCACCAGGTACGCGGCGAGTCGCTGGCCATACTGGGGATCCGGAATGCCGATCACGGTGGCCTCGCGTACCTGCGGCAACTGCGCGAGCAGGTCGGCGATCTCGGACGGGAAGATGTTCTCCCCACCGGAGACGATCATGTCGTCGGCCCGACCGCCGACGAAGAGCAGCCCGTCGGCGTCCAGGTGGCCGAGATCGCCGGTGCCGATCAGCCCAGGTCGCCGGTCCGCCGCTGAAGCACCGCGCAGCCGGTCGGCTACCGAGGAATCGTCGCGTCCGTCCGCGTCAGCGGTGTAGCCATCGAAGAGCAGCTCGTTGCCGACGTGGATCTGCCCGACCTGACCCGCCGGCACCGGCTCGCCGTCAGGTCCGAGCACCACCAGTCGGGTGCCGTGTGGTGGGCGTCCAGCGGTGTTGGGGGCGCGACGCAGGTCGGCGGGGGAGGCGATGGCGGCCCAGGACACCTCGGTCGACCCGTACAGGTTGTAGAGCACGTCGCCGTACCGGTCCATGAACCGGGTGGCCACCCCGCCGCCGAGCGCGGAACCGCTGACCGCGACGACCCGCAGCCCGGTCGGCCGCTGCGGTGCCGGCACGTCGTGCAGCAGGCGTTGCAACATCACCGGTACGGCGAACATCGCGCCGCAGCCATGCTGCCGTACGGCGGCCAACGCGGCGGCCGGTTCGAATCGCCGGTGCACGACGATGGTGGCCCGCAGCGCGAGGGCGATCTGCAGGGCGGCGTACCCCCAGGTGTGGAAGATCGGCGCGGCGATCATGATCCGGTCGTGGGCCCGGAGCGGAATCCGGTCGATGATCGAGGCCAGCGGCCCGAAGGTGGCCGGGGTCCGGCGGCGGGCGCCTTTCGGTGTCCCGGTGGTGCCGGAGGTGAGCATGATGGTGCGGCCGTCGCGCTGCGGCGGGTCGACCCGGGCGTTGGCCGGGGCCTTGCCCAGCAGCTCGGCGACTCGGGCCTCGTCGATTCGGACGACCTCGGCACCGACCGCCGCGACGGACTCGTTGAACTCCCGGTCGTGCAGCAGCACCCGGATCCGCTGCTCGTCGGCGACGGCGGCGAGTTGCGGACCGGCGAGACCGGTGTGTAGTAGGACGGTGTCGGCGCCGAGCAGCCCGGCGGCGATCATCATCATGATCAGGTCTGGATGGTTGCGGCAGAGCAGACCGATCCGGTCACCGACGGTGACTCCCAGGGTGGTGCGCAGGGAGCTCGCCAACCGCTCTGTGTTGTCCAGTAGCTCGCGGTAGGTCACCTGTCGGTCGGTATCGTCGATCAGCGCGATCCGGTCCGGGTCGCGCGCGGCTGCCTGGCGAAGCTCGCCGGCGAGGGTGAAGCCCCACCGGCGCAACGCACTGAGCTGAGCGAAGGTGCGTACCGGTGAACCGGGTGTGAGCAACCCACGCCGGGTCAACGTAGCCATCACGAACGGCAGTTCCATCTCCGCTGGCACCCCCAACTGCGGCGGGACCGACCCGGGCCGGGTCGTCCGGCAGCGGGGCAATCGGCCCCGCTGGTGGAAGACCCGCTGATAGAGAACACGTACCGCGACGGGTTCTGGATCGGTCCCGCGTCGTGCGGAGTTGGTTCCGTCGCTGGCCAGCCTGGGGGTCGCCGGCCGGCGACGGTCGCGTCAGCTTCGCCGCGGCAGGCTGCGTCAGCCCTTCGGGATGTCGAACAGGTTGGCGATCTGGGCGGCGAGTCCGAGGTCGCCCTTTGCCTTCAACTTGCCGGTCATGAACATCATCATCGGGTTTGCACCGCCGGAGACGATCTTCAGGAAGTCGACCGGCCCGAGGGTCAGGCTCAGCCGGGGATCACGCTGCGGAGTCGGCGACAGCACGCAGGTGCCGTTCTCGACGACGATCTCGTACGTGTCGGTGCCGCCGTCGGGCCGTCCGGTGATGTTCCAGTGGATCACCGCGTTGGTGGAGCCGGCCTTCTCCGGGCGGAACAGGGTGGGCATCCGGTTGAACACCTCGTCGAGCACCTTGCCGCGCAGGTCGCCCCGCATGACCTCGGCGAGCTTCGAATCCGGGGTCGACTTGACCAACTTGCTGAATCCCTTGGCGTCGACAGCCGAGAAGTTGGCCGGGTCGAACTCAGTCATGGTGTGCCCTCCAGATCGAAACGTCGGGACCTACTCTAGCGTAAGGTTACGTGCCAGTAGCTATGCTGCACCGGTGTCCATCGTGCGGTCTTTCCGCCGCCTTCCCCGTGCGGTTCGCGAGCGCCAGATGCTCGACGCTGCCGTCGAGACCTTCTCCCGGCAGGGCTACCACGCCACCGCCATGGACGACATCGCCGAGCGGGCCGGCATCTCCAAACCCATGCTGTACGCGTACCTCGGCACGAAGGAACAGCTCTTCGTCGCCTGTCTGCACCGCGAAGCGGCCCGGATGCTGGAGGCGGTGGTCGCCGCCGCAGACGTCGACCTGACCGGTGACGAGCAGCTCTGGCGGGGCCTGCGGGCCTTCTTCGGGTTCGTCGGCGCGCACCGCGACGGCTGGGTGGTGCTCTACCGGCAGGCCCGCGCCGAGCAGCGCTTCGCCGGCGAGCTGGCCACCCTGCGGACCGCCATGGTGCAGGCGATCGCCGGGCTGCTGGCCCGCGCCGTCGACCGGGTCCGCCCGATCGGCCGGCCGGTCACCGCCGTGGATCTGGAAGTGATGGCGTACGCCCTGGTCGGGGCGATCGAGTCGCTCGCCGACTGGCTGGCCGACCATCCGGACGTCGATCCGGACACCACGGCCGCCCGGATGATGAACGTCGCCTGGCTCGGTGCCGCCCAACTCCTGGCCGGCCAGACCTGGCACGCGGCCGAACACCCCAGCTGACCGGTCACCGGACCGAGGAGCGGGTCGGTCGGGGCTGGGCGTCAGCCGAGGTCGCCGGTCAGATGCGGACGACCGGTACGCAGATCGCGAACCGTGAACTCCCAGCCGGTGTCGTGGCAGTCGGCGGTGAAGGAGACCGAGGTCGGCAGCGGCATCGGCGTCTTGAACCCGACCGTCACCGTGTAGGCCGCCGGTAGTCGACCCGCCAGCGCGGCCAGGCACCGAGCCTTGGCCCACATGCCGTGCGCGATCCGGCGCCGGAATCCGAACAGTCGGGCACCCAGGGCAGAGGTGTGGATCGGGTTGTGGTCGCCGGAGACCCGCGCGTACCGCGTACCCACCGAGGCCGGCACCCGCCACCTGCCGGGACCGCCCGTCGGCGCCGGCTCGGCCACCTGGTCGGTGCCGCCACCGCGCCGGGCACCCTCCCGGCGCAGGTACGTGGAGACCCCGCGCCACACCACCTCCTCGTCGATGCTGGCGGTGGCCACCAGGTCGAACTGCCGGCCCCGGGGATGTGCCCGCAGCTGCTCCGCGTGCACCGTCAGGCTCAGCGGCTCGGCGGCGTCGATCGGTCGGTGCACCGTGATCCGGTTCGTCACGTGCAGCAGACCGGCCAGCGGGAACGGGAAGTCCGGCGCCGACATCAGTGTCAACGCGAGCGGAAAGGCCATCACATGTGGGTAGGTGGCCGGTAGTTCGTCGGCCAGCGGGAACCCGCACACCTGGTCGTACGCGGCCAGTTGACCGCGCCTCACCAGCTGGTTGTCCAGTCGGTACTCGACCCTCGGCAGTTGGTCCCCGCCCCGCTCGCCGCCGCCGCCGAGCCTGCCCAGCCCGGGTAGTGCCGGCAGAGCACCGAGCGCCGCCCGACGTAGCAGGACGCCGGTGGCCGGTGGGCCGTCAAGCTCGACGACCTGGATCGGCTTCGTACGGTCGTCGACCGGCGCTGCGTCGACGCCGCTACCGCCGTTGCTCTCGGGCTTGTTGTCGGTCTGCTGGTCGGTCATCGGGTGGCTGGCTCCTCAGCTGTCGATGGTTGCCGCGCTCACGCGCCGAGCAGGCTCTGCCCACAGACCCGCACGACGTTGCCGCTGACCCCGGCCGACGCTGGCGAGGCGAACCAGGCGACGGTCTCGGCCACGTCGACGGGTAGTCCGCCCTGGGCCATGCTGTTCATCCGCCGGCCCGCTTCGCGCAGCAGCAGCGGCATCCTGGCCGTCATCCGGGTCTCGATGAAGCCCGGCGCCACCGCGTTGACCGTCACCCCTCGGCCAGCCAGCACCGGTGCCATCGCGGCAACGAGCCCGATCACCCCGGCCTTGCTGGTGGCGTAGTTGGTCTGCCCCCGGTTGCCGGCGATTGCGGCGATCGACGCCACGCCGATCAGCCGGCCGCCGTCGGGCAGCAGCTCCCGATCCACCAGTACGTCGTTGATCCGCTCCTGGCTGGACAGGTTGACGTCGAGCACGGTGTCCCAGCGCTGCGCGTCCATCCGGGCGATGGTCCGGTCCCGGGTGATGCCGGCGTTGTGCACCACGATGTCGACCCGGCCGGGTCGGGTGGCGAGGTGGTCGGCAAGCCGGTCAGGCGCGTCGGAAGCGGTCAGGTCGAGCTGCACCGCCGTACCGCCGATGTCGTTGGTGACGGCGGCGAGCGCGTCGCCGGCTGCGGGTACGTCGAGCGCGACGACGTGCGCGCCCTCGCGGGCCAGCACCCGGGCGATCGCCGCACCGATGCCCTGGGCCGCCCCGGTGACCAGCGCGACCTTGCCGTCCAGGGGTCGGTCCCAGTCGGCGGGTCGGGCGTCGGGCGGTGCCGGTCCGACCTGGACGACCTGCCCTGAGACGTACGCGGAGCGGCCGGAGAGCAGGAACCGCAGAGTCGATTCCAGTCCGGCCAGATTTTCCGTTTCGCCGGCCGGCAGCGCGGCGGTGTTCGTGCCCGTGTCCGCGTCGGTGTCCGACGCCACCGCCGGGTCGACGTAGACGAGTTGTGCGGTGATGCCCCTGCCGAACTCCTTGCCGATGCTGCGGGTCAGCCCTTCCAACGCGCGTTGGGCGGTGGCCGCCCGAGGTGTCGGGCAGTCCGGTGGCGCGGTGCCGAGCACGACGACCCGGCCGCACCGGTCGAGGCGGCGGGCCACCGGGTGGAAGAAGTCGTAGAGCGCCCGCAGGCTGGGTGAGTCGGTGATCCCGGTCGCGTCGAAGACCAGCGCGCCCAGCGGCGGACCAGCGGCATCGTCCTGGGCCACGGTGGTGCAGCCGGCGGCGGTGAGGAGGCGGTGGACTTCTCCGGCCAGTCGTCCGCCGGCAGCGGCACCGACCAGCACCGGCCCGGTGGTCAGGGTGGCACCGGGCGTGTGTCGGCGCAGCGGTGGCGGTTCGGGCAGGCCGAGTCGTCTGACGATGGTGCGGCCGGGGCCCGACGTCGCGAAGCTCGCGTACCTGTCACCCATAGGGGTAGCCTACTCGCGAGTAGGGTCTGGGCAAGCGGAGGAGGGAAATCGTGCAGAGCATCCGTCGGGTCGCGATCGTCGGCGGCAACCGGATTCCGTTCGCCCGAGCGAACAGTCGCTACGCCGACGCCACCAACCAGGACATGCTGGCCGCCGCGCTGGCCGGGCTGATCGCCCGGTTCGGGCTGGCCGGCGAGCGACTCGGCGAGGTGGTAGCCGGTGCGGTGCTCAAGCACTCCCGCGACTTCAACCTCACCCGCGAGGTGGTGCTCGGCTCCGCACTCGACCCGCACACCCCGGCCTACGACATCGGGCAGGCCTGCGGCACCGGCCTGGAGGCCAGCATCCTGGTCGCCAACAAGATCGCCCTCGGGCAGCTCGACGTCGGTGTCGCCGGTGGGGTCGACTCCGCCAGTGACGCTCCGCTGGCCGTCAACGAGGAGATGCGCCGAACCCTGTTGAAGATCAGCGCGGCCCGGTCGGTCGGTGACCGGATCAGAGCCGCCAGCCGGCTGCGCCCCGGCCAGGCGTTCAAGCCGGAGATTCCGCGCAACGCCGAGCCGCGTACCGGCCTGTCGATGGGGGAACACGCCGCGATCACCGCGCGTCGCTGGAGCGTCGAACGGCAGGCCCAGGACGAGTTGGCGCTCGCCTCGCACCAGCGGCTGGCCGCCGCGTACGAGCGGGGCTTCTTCGACGACCTGATGACCCCGTACCTCGGGCTGACCAGCGACCAGAACCTGCGCCCGGACGCCAGCCTGGAGCGGCTGGCCCGGCTCCGACCGGCCTTCGGCGCCCTGGGCGCCGATGCCGACTCCGCCACCATGACCGCCGGGAACTCCTCGCCGTTGACCGACGGCGCGGCCACCGTGCTGTTGGCGAGCGAGCAGTGGGCGGCGGCCCGCAACCTGCCGCCGTTGGCCTACCTGGGGATGTCCGAGGTGGCCGCCGTCGACTTCGTGCACGGCGACGAGGGACTGCTGATGGCGCCGACGTACGCGGTTCCTCGGCTGCTCGACCGGGCCGGCCTGAAACTGCAGGACTTCGACTTCTACGAGATCCACGAGGCGTTCGCGTCCCAGGTGCTGGCCACCCTGGCGGCCTGGGAGTCGCCCGAGTTCTGCCGGGACCGGCTCGGCCGGGACGCGCCACTCGGCGCCATCGACCGGGACCGGATCAACGTGACCGGTTCGTCGCTCGCCGTCGGGCACCCGTTCGCCGCGACCGGTGCCCGGATCGTCGCCACTGCCGCGAAGCTGCTCGCCGAGAAGGGCTCCGGCCGGGCGCTGATCTCGATCTGCGCGGCCGGCGGCCAGGGAGTCACCGCCATCGTCGAGCGGTGAGCGGCCGCTGGCCGCCCGCCCTTGGTGGTCACCGCCGCTGGCTGCGACGGCCGGCCATCAACCGCAGGACCGCACCGAGCAGGACCGCAAGTGCGCCTCCGACGGCTAGCTGCCCCGATGCCTGCCCGGTGACCGGCAACCGGGTGTCCGGTGGTTCCGTGCGGGGTGGTTCCGTGCGGGGTGGTTCCGTGCGGGGTGGTTCCGTGCGTGGTGGTTCCGTGCGGGGTGGTTCCGTGCCGGGCGGTTCCGTGCCGGGCGGTCCGTCGCCGACGTACTGGAAGGTCACCTCGTTGGAGGTGCCGGCCGCTGTGGTGACCGAGATCGTGGCCGTCCCGGCGTCGCACTCGGGGGTCGGAGAAGTGAGCACGTTGAAGGCTCCGCTGACCGTCACCAGGCTCGGGCCGACGATCTGACCGCAGATCGTCACGCGGGTCTGCTCGGGGATGAAGTTCGCCCCGCTGACCGTCATCGTCGTGCCGCCGGCGGTGGACCCCTCACCAGGGTTCACCGAGTCGATCCGGGGCGTCGAGCCGGATCGGTAGGTGAAGCCGTCGGCCGGGCCGCCGCCCGGATCGACTCCGGTGGTGGTGGGGGTCGGCTGGGCCGCGAGGTAGGTGAATCCGTCGGGGACGATCAGGTCCGGCCCGGGCATGAACGCCCCAGCGGTAGCCGCGAATATGGCAATTTTTCGATATAAAGTGGTACGCACGGATCCTCGTCTCGAACTTCGGCGTCGCGCAGCCCAGTCGAGTCCAAGCAAGACCTTTGTCGGCGTGCGGTAGCGGGAGTGGCTTGGCCGGCAGGGTCCGGCACGAAAAGCTGAACGAGGAAAAATGCTGACAGTTACGCAATTACTGGCAGATCGGGCAGATTGCCACGGCGGTCGATAGGCTCGCCAAGCTGTGGAACAGCAGGAAGGCCGCTACCCCGAAGCCGATGGACGCCGCCCCGACCGCCGCGTACCAGGGCCCGAGTCGGGTGCCGGCGACATCGGAGCGACCCGGATCCATCGGGTCGTAGACCACGTCCAGTTCGGCTCCGGCGATGAACGACCGCCGGCTCGGCCGGCTGCCGGTCGTGACGGCGTTCTGACCGGAGAGCGTCTGGAACCGCACCACCGGGTGGAACACCATTCGCCCGGTCGCCCGCTGCGTCACCCGGCTGTCGGTGACCCGGCCGGTCACCCGGTGGCCGATCCCGTTCAACGCGCGTTCACCCTGCCAGCGCAGCAGCCCGTACCCCAGTGCGGCCAGGCCCACCACCGCCGGCGCGATCGCGATCACGTAGACCAGAGCCGCCATCTGGATCATGAGAATCAAGGTAGCGGACATTCCGGCCGAACGCAGGTACGTCGACCGCCAGGCGGTGCCGACGCGGACCACGCCGGCGCCGGCGGCCGTGAGAGACTGCGGTACGTGACATCGCACCCGCAGATCCCCAACGTGCTCGCCGCCCGGTACGCCTCTGCCGAGCTCGCCGCCCGCTGGTCCCCGGAGGAAAAGATCCGGCTGGAGCGGCGGCTCTGGCTCGCCGTACTGCGCGCCCAGCGCGATCTCGGCATCCCCGTCGCCGACGGAGTGGTCGAGGCGTACGAGCGGGTCGTCGACCAGGTCGACCTGGCCTCGATCGCCGAGCGTGAGCGGGTCACCCGGCACGACGTCAAGGCGCGAATCGAGGAGTTCAGCGCGCTCGCCGGGCACGAGCAGATCCACAAGGGGATGACGTCCCGGGACCTGACCGAGAACGTCGAGCAACTGCAGATCCGGGCATCGCTGGAGCTGATCCGCGACCGCGTCGTCGCCGCCCTGGCCCGACTGGCCCGGCTCGCCGTCGAGAACACGGACCTGGTGATCGCCGGACGTTCACACAACGTCGCCGCTCAGGCCACCACGCTGGGCAAGCGGTTCGCGTCCGCGGCCGAGGAACTGCTCATCGCGTACGAGCGGTTGTCCGATCTGATCGACCGCTACCCACTGCGCGGCATCAAAGGCCCGGTCGGCACCGCGGCCGACCAGCTCGACCTCTTCGACGGCGACGCCGACAAGGTCGCCGAGCTGGAGCGCCGGGTCGCCGGCCACCTCGGCTTCCGGCGGGTGCTGCACAGCGTCGGCCAGGTCTACCCCCGTTCCCTCGACCTGGATGTGCTCTCCGCACTGGCCCAGGCCGCCGCCGCCCCGTCGTCGCTGGCCACCACGATTCGGCTGATGGTCGGCCAGGAGCTGGTCACCGAAGGGTTCCGGCCCGGCCAGGTCGGCTCCAGCGCGATGCCGCACAAGATGAACACCAGATCCAGCGAACGGGTGAACGGGCTCGCGGTGGTGATTCGCGGCTATCTGTCGATGGTCGGTGAGCTGGCTGGCGACCAGTGGAACGAAGGCGACGTCTCCTGCTCGGTGGTCCGCCGGGTCGCTCTGCCGGACGCGTTCTTCGCCGCCGACGGGCTGTTCCAGACGTTCATCACGGTGCTCGACGAGTTCGGTGCGTATCCGGCGGTGATCGACCGTGAGCTGGACCGCTACCTGCCGTTTCTCGCCACCACCCGGATCCTCGTCGCCGCCGTGCGGGGCGGCGTCGGCCGGGAGGTCGCCCACGAGGTGATCAAGGAGCATGCGGTCGCGGTCGCGTTGGCCATGCGGGAGAAGGGCGCCGCCGACAACGACCTGTTCGACCGGCTGGCCGCCGATGAGCGACTCGGCCTGACCCGTGACGAGATCGCCGCGGTCGTCGCGGACCGGGCCGGCTTCGTCGGCGCGGCAGCCGCCCAGGTGCAGGCGGTGGTGGAGCGGGTCGCCGAAGTGGTCGGCGTCCACCCGCAGGCGGCGACCTACCAGCCCGCCGCGATCCTCTGACTGCTCCGGGATCGTCGGATCACCGGCCGCCGGAGCCGGCTGAGCCGCCGGTCTCGTTGCCGGCGCTGGGGTCGGAGTGGCTGGCGTCGACCTTCGCCTGCCTGGTGTCGTCACCCGCGTCGGGGCGGAGCTGCAACACCACGGCCGCCGTGCCGTAGGCGCACAGCTCCATGTGGGTGCTGCCGATCTGACGGGTGTCGAACCGCATCCCGATGACGGCGTTCGCGCCCTTCTTCCTCGCCGCCTCGCCGAGTTTGCCGAGGATTTCCGTACGCCACTTGGTGAGGTTCATGGCACCCTCGGGGTCGGACTTGCCGCCCCGAAGCGCCTTGACACCCTCCTTGAACGGGTTGATCGAGCGGACCACCGAGGTGACCACTTCGCCAAGTACGGTCTTGATCTCATAGCCGGGAAGGTCATTCGTCGTCACGACCAGCACGAGACCGATGCTATGAGCGGGGGTGTGCCGGGAATGCCGGCAATGGTGGAGCCTGCGCCATCTGCCAAACGGAGCGGCGCGGACTCAGCGCACCTCTGCGGAGCCCACGTCGGCTATCGGTCAGCGGGCGACCGCCAGCCCGGCACTAGTGAACCGCCGGGAATCTAAGTTCGGACGATCGGCGACGTATGGCTACTTTAGGCCCTTTACCAGCCAGATCACATATTTCGGGGCTGCGGGCGGCGATCAGGACTTGTCGCCCCTTTCTGCCAGGATTGCCGCCGTGTCCGACTACGACTACGCGTACCGCGGGTTCTCCACCATCCAGGAAGACGCGGCCGGGCTGACCATGTTGCTGGAGACCTCCGGCGGGGTCACTCCCGACGGCCCGGTGGCGCATCCGCAGCTGTTCACCGGGTTCCTTACCGCCCCGGTAGCTGCCGCGACCGGGTTTCTTGTCGTCGCCGACGTGGCGGCGACGCGCTACTACCGGCCACAGCTCGCCGCCTGGCTGGACCCGGTGGTGACAGCGAACGGCGACCGGCTGAGGATCGAGTCCTTCTCCGGATGCGGTGGGGTCTACGCCCGCCTCGACATTCTCGGTGACGGCCTGGACGGCGAGGTGATTCGGCACGGCACCACCAACGTCGACGTCAACTCGGACTTCCGCCGAGCGCTCAACCGGGTCGGTGCTGCGGCGCCGCTGCACCTGCTCGTCGGGGCAAACGAGGTCGCCGTGACGACGCTCGACGGGCGGTACGTGGAGAAGCAGGTGCCCCTGCCGTCGCGGTGGGTGCGCGGCTTTGCCGAGGCGCAGGTGCTGGCCACCGGGCTGAGCCTGCGGGCGGAGGTGTCGCCGGCGGACGCGGAGGCGATCCTGCGGGCGGCGCCGCGCCCTACCACCCGTTCAGTTGTCGGCACCACGCGCTGGGTGAGCGCGACCGGCCGCAGTCTGCGCCCGGCCACCCGCCCCGGACCGGGCACGATCGGCCTACCCGGCGTCGAGCGGCTGACCGCGCTGTGGCCGGTCCTGCCGTACGCGGACGCCGTCCGGATCTACGCCCCAGCCGACGGAACCCTCGGGCCCGTCGCGTGGGAGGCACGGCTGCCGGGGATGCGGCTGACCTTGATGCTCTCGCCGGCGGCGGCACGGGGCTTCTCCGGCGAGGGCGGGGTGCTCGACGATCTGGCCACTTCGACGGCGACCGAGGACGCCGCCCTGGTGTCCGCGCTGCTGGCCTGGGACCCGACGATCGACGTCGATCAGCTGGCCCGGATGGCGGACCTGCCGTCCCACCGGGTCCGGGCAGCTCTGACCACGCTGGGCACGGCAGGTCAGGTCGGCTTTGACCTCGCTGAGCAGTCGCACTTCCACCGTGACCTGCCGTACCGCCCGCAGCAGATCGAAAGGCTCAACCCGCGGCTGCGGGCAGCACGTGAGCTGGTCGCAGTCGGCGCCGTCACGATCGCTGACGGGTTGGCGACCGTCGGTACGGGCGAGGAGATCCACACCGTACGGCTCGGCGCTGCCGGCTGGGTGAGCTGCACCTGCCTCTGGTGGGCGAAGTACCAGGGTGGGCGAGGACCGTGTCGGCACGTGCTCGCCGCCCGGATCACCACGAACTCGTGAGGCTGCAGTGGACATCATGGATCTGATCGTCGCTGGCGACGCGGCCGGCGTGGGCCGGGCGATGGGCGAGCTCACGCCAGCGCAGCGCGCCGGACACGCCGAGGCGCTCGCCGAGTTTCGGACAGCACTGCTGTGTTACGAATGGAGGGAGTTGCCTCAGCCGGAGCGGTTCGGGCGCCTCGCCGCCGAATTCGCCGCGCAACCCGACCCCGGCACAGCCGGGAAGTGGCTCACCGAGATGGAGAACCACTACTGCCAGAAGGACGACATCAGGTGGGAGGACGACGAGAAGAAGACTGCTGGGCCGCACCGTTGGGTGGTCGAGGTGGTGGACCTCTGGACGGCCGAACAGCAGACGGGTCTGGTTCCCGCGATTGACTCAAGGAGGGACCTTTTTCCGCTTGCCGACTACCTGATCCGGCGCACCGGCTGCCCCCCGCCGACCTCCCGCCGGTTCCTCCTCCATTGGCTTTCGACCCGGTGGTGTCGCGGTGACCCTGACCTGGTCCCCAACCCGCCCGGGGAGACGTTCGGTGAGCGGATGCGAAACGACCCGCTCACCCCAGTCCTACTGCCCATCGTCGAGATGGAGCCAGATTCCTATATGTCGGACTCCGCGCAGGCCGAACTCATCGCAGCTGGTCTCATCAGCGGGGACTATGTCGTCGACCTCGTCTTCCGCCGAGTCGGCCGCGGCGACCTCTGTTCGCCGCAGGGGGACAAGGCACTGGTGCGGTTGATTGCGGATGATCCGCGGTGGCGCGTCTTGGCGGCGGAGTACTGGTCCAAGATGCTGCGAGGGTGGCTGGAGCAGGTCCGGCAGACGAGCGAACGCAGCGTACTGCGCAGCCGCCTGGAGATGGTCGAGGATATGCCCCCCACCTTGGCGCAACATGCTGCGATGGGCCGTGACTATCTCACGTTGTTGGAACTGTGGGTGCCGGTGGCCGAGTATGCCCGGGCTCGTCTCGCCGAGTTGGACGAGGCCGGCTTGGTCGAGCCGGAGCTGGTGACCGAGACGACTCGACGACTCCTTCGCAGGCCGGACAAAAAGCTCATTCGGGCGCACCTGAGGTGGATCGACCGGACAGCACGTCGAGACCCGGCACGAGCCGGCCAGCTGGTGCGGTCGGCAGCTCTGGCGTTCGAACATCCGGACATCGCTGTGCAGGAGCAGGCACTCAAGGTGGTTGCCCGGCATCTGGATACCGCGTCGGCGGCGGAGCACGCCGGTGCCGACGAGCCGGTCCGGGCTGTCCTGGCGGCAGCGGCGGCCCGGTTGACGCCTGCACTGTCGGCACAGGCCGCCGACCTGTTCGGATCGGCGGCGCGGCGCGGCGAGCCGTACGTCGAGACGCTGCCGATGGTCGATGCGCCCGCCGCGGTGCCCGAACCGCTCGGCACGCCCGCCGAGGTCGCCGAACAGGTGGCCGCCGTGCTGGCCGGCAGTCCGGACATCGTGGTGTTCGAGCAGGCGCTCGACGGACTTGTCCGCCACTCGGCCCGCAACCGGGCCGGACTCGCCGCGGCGCTGGTCCCCGTCGTGCGGCGGGTACCGGGACGGCCCAGTGACTGCACACCTGTATACCTGTGGGTCGTTGTCCACGCGGTGACCGGTGCGGTGCTGGACGACGACTGGCTCGTGCCGCGCTGCTGCGAGTTCTCGCCCCCCGGTCAGCTGCTCGCCGCCCGCATTCGGGAAGCCGCCGAGGCGGTACGCGCCGGCGACCTTCCGTACCTGCTGGCGGTTCCGACCGACGCCACCGGGGCCCTCGACGCGGCGGTACTCGTGGAGCGCCTGGCTGCATACGCCGACCGTGGCATCGCCGCGCGGTCGGCCGATCTTGGTCAGGCCCTGCTGCGGGTCACTCCAACCACCGACCAGCGGGTGCTTGACGCAGCCGACAGGCTGCCGGGCGAGGCCGGACTTCAGCTGTCCAGCTGGCTACGGGCCGGTGGCTACCCGCATCAGCCGTCGGCACCGGACGACTGGGAAAAGGTTGACGCCTTCCACATCGTGCACCGATTGATCGACCTGCCCGGAGTGGTAACCGATGTGCAACTACCGGCCGACACCGAGCTGCTCTTTCGTACCGGCACGACATGGGATCGGCGGTGCCGCAACCAGTTGGCGGCATGGGTGGCCATGTTGCCGCACCACCGGGACAGGGTGGCGAATTGCTACTACAACCACAGCGCCAATCAGGCCTACACAGAGCGGGACAGGCGGGCCTGGATGCGTCTACTTCCGCAACTGGCCGAGTCGGGCGGCCCGGCCGACTTCGCCCTACATCTCAGCCTCGCGCTGGCCATGGACGCCGACCGTCCGCAGGAACGCGCCGCGGTGATCGACGCGATCCTGGTCCTGGCTGCCCGTGGCGATCTGGACGGCGGCCTGCTCGGTCGGCAGATTGTGAAGCTCGGTGCCGAGGAGATTCCGTTTCTCACGCTCAGCCGAGCAATCGACACCTTGGGTGAGATGGCCGCTACCGGTGCCTACGCCACGGTGTGGTCGGTGTGTCGAGGCGCGCTCCCCGGCCTGCTCGAAGGCGAACCGGTGGCGCGGGGGGTAGGGAAGTTGCTGACCCTTGCGGTGGAGTGCGTGCTGCGGTGCGGGGCGAGCGGCGAGATTCCGCAGGTGACCGCCGTGGCGGCGCGTCGTGGGTCGAGCGAGCTGGTCAAGAGTGCGCGAGCGTTGGCGGCGGCGCTCGCGGGCACCGGGCGGTAACGACGAGAGCCGCACCGCCCGGGAGACGACGGGCGGCGCGGATTCCGGGGAGGTCTGCGGAATCCGCGCCGTCCACCATCCGGACCAGCCGGCAGAGTCTGGTCGACTCCGTCCGTGCTCAGACGCCAGCGATCGACTGGATCCAGGCCCGGTTGTACGCGACGCTGCCGTAGTTCTGGATGGTGGTGCCGTTGGCGGTGGAGGCCACGCCGACCTGCTGGCCGTTGTAGAACTCCGGGCCGCCCGAGTCACCGCGCCAGGCGTTGCCGTCGATCCGGCTGCTGCGGATCGCCCGGCCGCCGTACGCGTCGGTGACGCTGGTGCTGGTCACCCGGACCGACGCCGTCTTGAGCTGGGGCGAGGCGTCGCAGCCGCTGTAGCAGGTCATGCCCCAGCCGTAGATGCTGTTCGTCGAGCCGACCGGCGGGTAGCTGCTGGACAGGGTCACGTAGCTGGTGCTGATCGGGCTGGAGAAGTAGAGCAGCGCCAGGTCGTACCGGCTGTAGCTGGCGCTGACGGTCCGGGTGACGCCGCCGGAGGACCGGTAGACGCTGCCGACCCGGACCGACATGCTCCCGCTGACGCAGTGCCGGGCAGTCAGCACCCAGTTCGGGGCGATGATCGTGCCGGAGCAGGTGAACGAGCCGTTGCTGAAGACCGCTGCAGCCCAAGGGGCCGACGAGACGGTGCCGCCGCCGATGATCTCCTCCGGCGCGGCGGAGGCTGCGGTGGGTGCGGCGACCAGACTGATCAGGGTGGTGGCGACTGCTGCCACGGCCAGGCGGATGCGCATGGGGGGTCCTTCCGAGGAGGCGACCCGGGTGCGGGTCGGCGAGCCGCCGTCGCCGGAGGGGATGACCGGCCGACGGAGTGTTACAGCCAACGTCCGATGGATGCCATCTGGCGTTTGACGATTGACGGTAGGCGGCGGCGAGCCCATCTACAAGAATCAAATCGAGGTCATACGATGCGTTGATGCCCGGCGGGTGTCGATGATGGCGGAGCCGCCGACCGCACCGACTGTCCCCGTTATCAGTTCGTGGCCGATTTGTAGCCCGATCACCGATTCGGCTCCTGGACCGCCGGTGCGTCGCAGCTGGCGTCACCAGGTAGGCTGACCGGTGCGCGGCCCGTCCGAGGCCAGCACCCCAACGCGTACACGGTCAGGAGTGCCACGTGGCTCGCGTCGTCGTCGACGTCATGCTCAAGCCGGAGATTCTCGACCCCCAGGGGCAGGCGGTTGCCAACGCGCTGCCTCGGCTGGGCGTCAGCGATGTCGCGTCGGTGCGCATCGGTCGGCGGATCGAGATCGAGTTCACCGGCGAGCCCGACCTGGATCGGGCCCGGGAGATCGCGGACAAGTTGCTGGCCAACCCGGTGATCGAGGACTACGAGGTCCGGTTGGGTGAGCAGCCCGAGAGCGCGGACAAGTCGTCATGAATGCCCGAATCGGCGTGGTGACCTTTCCGGGCTCGCTCGACGACGGTGACGCCGCCCGGGCGATCCGACTCGCTGGCGGCGACGCGGTGCGCCTCTGGCACGGCGACGCCGACCTGCGGGGCGTCGAGGCAGTGGTGCTGCCCGGCGGATTCTCGTACGGAGACTACCTACGCTGCGGGGCGATCGCCCGCTTCGCCCCGGTCATGGAGTCGATCATCGCGGCGGCCCGCGACGGGCTGCCCGTTCTCGGCATCTGCAACGGCTTCCAGATCCTGTGTGAGGCCCATCTCCTGCCGGGCGCGCTCACCCGAAACCAGCACCTGCATTTCCGTAACCGCGACCAGCTGATCCGGATCGAGGCCGCCGACACGGCATTCACCAACGCCTTCTCGCCGAAACAGGAGGCACTGATCCCACTCAAGAGCGGCGAAGGCTGCTATGTGGCCGACGCGCGGACCCTGGACGAGTTGGAGGCGACCGGCCGGGTGGTTGCCCGCTACGTGGGCGGCAACCCCAACGGCTCGCAGCGCGACATCGCCGGGATCGCGAACGCCGCCGGCAACGTCGTCGGGCTGATGCCGCACCCCGAGCACGCGGTCGAGGACCTGACCGGTCCGTCCCGCGACGGTCTCGGTTTCTTCATCTCCATCCTCAAGCACCTTGCGGGAGCGCCGGCATGACCACGCAGTCGGAGGCGGCAGCGTCCGCCGGGCCGGCGGACGCCGACATTCCAGTAGCGGTCGACCCGTACGTGGGCGGCCCGGACACTGTCGCCCGCGCCGTCGACACCCAGGGCGAGCTGCAGCCCTACACCGAGCTGGGGCTGCGCGACGACGAGTACGAGCGGATCCGGCAGATCCTCGGCCGCCGACCCACCCAGTCCGAGCTCGCCATGTACTCGATCATGTGGAGCGAACACTGCTCGTACAAGTCGAGCAAGGTGCACCTGCGGCAGTTCAGCGAGAAGGCTCCGCCGAGTGAGGTGATGCTCGCCGGCATCGGCGAGAACGCCGGAGTGGTGCAGGTCTCCGAGACGCTCGCGGTCACCTTCAAGGTCGAGTCGCACAACCACCCCAGCTTCGTCGAGCCGTACCAAGGCGCGGCGACAGGTGTCGGCGGCATCGTCCGGGACATCCTCGCCATGGGTGCCCGGCCGGTCGCGGTGATGGACCCGCTGCGGTTCGGCGCCGCCGACCACCCCGACACCGCACGGGTGCTACCTGGCATCGTCGCCGGTGTCGGCGGCTACGGCAACTGCCTGGGCCTGCCGAACATCGGCGGCGAGGTCGTCTTCGACCCCTGCTACCAGGGAAATCCGCTGGTCAACGCGTTGTGCATCGGCGTACTGCCGGTGGATCGGCTGCAGAACAAGGCCGCCGCGGGTGCCGGCAACGTCGTGGTGCTGATGGGTGCGAAGACCGGCCGCGACGGCATCGGCGGCGTCTCCGTCCTGGCCAGTGCCACCTTCGACGACACCAGCCAGCAGCGCCGCCCCTCGGTGCAGGTCGGCGACCCGTTCATGGAGAAGCTGCTCATCGAGTCGTGCCTGGAGCTGTACGACGCCGGCCTGGTGGTCGGCATCCAGGACCTCGGCGGCGCCGGGCTGACCTGCGCGCTCACCGAGACCGCCGCTGCCGCCGGCACCGGCATGCGGGTCTGGCTGGAGCGGGTTCCGCTGCGTGAGCCCTCCATGGAGCCACACGAGATCCTGGCCAGCGAGTCGCAGGAACGGATGCTGCTCATCGTCGAGCCGGCCAAGCTCGACGGCGTGCTGGCCATCGCCGACAAGTGGGGGGTGATCGCCACCGCGATCGGCGAGGTCACCCCCGCCGAGCCGGACGGCCAGCCCGGTCGACTGGTGATCACCTGGCGCGACCACACGGTGGTCGACGTACCACCGGGTTCACTCGCCGACGACGGCCCCGTCTACGCCCGCCCGATGCGCGAGCCCGCTGACCTGATCCTGCTGCAGGCCGACCGGGCCGAGACGCTGCCCCGGCCAGGCAACCCCGACGAGCTGCGGGAAACCCTGCTGCGGATGATCGCCTCGCCGAACCTGTGCGACCGGACCTGGGTCACCGAGCAGTACGACCGCTACGTCCTGGGTAACACCGTGCTCGCCCAACCCGAGGATGCCGGGGTCATCCGGATCGACGACCAGACCGGCCTGGGTGTCGCGCTGTCCGTCGACGGCAACGGCCGCTACGCCCGGCTCGATCCGTACCAGGGTGCCAAGCTCGCCCTCGCCGAGTCGTACCGCAACGTCGCCATGTCCGGCGCCCGCCCGGTCGCGGTCACCAACTGCCTCAACTTCGGCTCGCCGGAGGACCCGAGCGTCATGTGGCAGTTCGCCGAAGCGGTCCGCGGTCTCGCCGACGGTTGCGCCGAGCTGGGTATCCCGGTGACCGGTGGCAACGTCAGCTTCTACAACCAGACCGGGGCCGCCGCCATCCACCCCACTCCGGTGGTGGGCGTGCTCGGTGTCCTCGACGACGTGGCGCAGCGCGTACCGATGGGATTCCTGCCGCCGGCCCACGCCGACGGTGACCTGATCATGCTGCTCGGCGAGACGAATCTGGAGCTGTCCGGTTCCGAGTGGGCCTGGGTCACCCACCAACACCTCGGTGGTACGCCGCCCAAGGTCGACCTGGCCCGGGAGCGAGTGCTGGCGACTGTTCTCGCCGAGGCCGCCCGGGTCGGCCACATCAACTCGGCGCACGACCTCTCCGACGGCGGTCTGGCGCAGGGCCTGGTCGAGGCATGCCTGCGGCGTGGGATCGGTGCCCGGATCGCGCTCCCGCCCGAGTTCACCGATGGCTCGATGCCGTTCGTCTTCCTGTTCAGCGAGTCGACCGGGCGGGCTGTCGTCGCGGTGCCGCGTGGCCGGGAGAAAGCGTTCGCCGCGCTGTGCGTCGAGCATGACCTTCCGTGGACGATGATCGGCGTCACCGACCCCGGGGCCCGACTGCTGGAGGTTCGGGACCAGTTCACCGTTGGTCTCGACGAGTTGCGCGCCGCGTACACCGGCACGCTGCCGGCACTGTTCAGCGGCGTCGGGCAGGGCAACGTGCCCGTCGACCCGCAGGATCCGGACGCCGCTGGCACCCCCAGCGACTCGGCTGCGGTGGACAGCCCGGCCGGCGTTGCGGACGACGCACCGGCGACCATCGACGTCGACCCGGACAATGCCGAGACCGACGCGGTCACCGAGTCCGACGCGGTCGCCGACTCCCTCGAAGAGGCGGACGGAGCGGTCACGGAGCCGGACGATGGCGAGCCGGACGACGGCAAGCCGGTGGGCGAGGTCGCAGCGGACTCGGACGACGAGGGCGCTGGGGCGGCCACCGATGACGATGAGGCAGCCCAACCGGTCGACCGTCCGGCTGCGATCGCGGACGACCCGACGGCAGCGGACCCGAAGACGGACGGCTCCGCCACGGCGAAGTCGACGGACTGATCGTCTCGCGGTTTCCGCTTCCGCGCCGATTTCGACGCGGCTGATATACGAAGCAGAGCGGTGGGCCAGGACCTTTTCAGGTCGCGGCCCACCGCTCTGCTTAGCTGTGGGTGTGTGGCTCGCTCAGTCGTCGAGCCAGTCCAGCGAACGCCGTTCCCCGCCCCGACCGGCGGGCGGCGTGGCAGGACCGCCATGCCGTGAGGAGTCACCGGGTGGCTGCTCGCCGTACGGCTGCTGGTTGTAAGGCTGCTGGTCATATGGCTGCTGCCCGTATGCGGGCTGCCCGTAGCCACCCCGCTGGTCCGGAACCCGACGGTCGTCGTACCCGCCACCGGCAGCCGACGGGTAGCCGCCACCAGCGGCCGGGTCTGGGTAGCCACCACCGGCAGCCGACGGGTAGCCGCCACCGGCAGCCGACGGGTAGCCGCCACCAGCCTCGTCATAGCCGGCGCCAGCCGGCGGGCCGTACCCACCTGCCCCGCCGGGGTAGCCACCTCGGTATCCCGGATCGGAGCCGTACTCGGCACCTCGGTCGCCGCCATAGCCGCTGTCGGGGTAGCTTCCGCCGGCCGGTGCCCGACTGTCGCCGTAGCTGTCCGCAGGACTACCGCCGAAACCGGCGTTCCCGTAGCCACCGCTCTCCTGGCCGCCGTAGCCGCCGGCTGGAGCGCCGCCCCGGTATCCGGCCTGCGGAGGCTCCGGACCGCGGGGCGGGGCCGGCGGGTCCACCCGGCCCGAGTCGTGGCCTCCGTAGGCACCTGAATCAAACGCGGACCCGGTGGTGCGACCGTAGCTTTCCGGCTCGTAGCGCCCGGTGGGCTCATCGTAGCGGTCACTGCCGTAGCCGCCGCCAGCGTAGCCAGCTGTGCCGGAATCGCCGCCGTACCCGCGCCCGCCCCGGTAGTCCCCGGGGTCGTCTGCCGCCGGTCGGCCAGCCGGCGCACCGTACTGACCTGGTGCCGAGGAACTGCCGTACGGGCCTCCGGAGGCCGGGGCGTTGCCGTACGGGCCGGCTGCACCAGACGAAGGGGCGTTGCCGTACGGGCCGGCTGCACCAGACGAAGGGGCGTTGCCGTACGGGCCTCCGGAGGCCGGGGCGTTGCCGTACGGCGAGGTGTTGCCGTACTCGCCGGGCCGGGCCGACCCGGTCGCGCCGCCATACCCGCCGCCGCTGGCCGGGCCCGGAGCATCCGGGCCGGGGACCGCACCGTACACACTGGTGGCATCGGCCGCGCCTGCGCCGCCGTACATCGGTTGGCTTGGCGGTCCGCCCCAGCCTGGCCGCTGTTCGCCCCCGTATCGTTGGTCGCCTCCGCCGGGCGGGCTCGGCGCCTGCGGCAGCGCGCCGTACGGGTCGGCGAACTCGTCCTTGATCGGTGCCATGTTGTGCAGCATCGTCGGCGCGTCCGACAGGGACGGCCGGGGAGTGATCATCGTGGCGTCCGAGACGGGGCCGTCCGGCATCGTCGGCATGGCGACCCGGGTCGCGTCGTCCGCGCCGTGATAGACGCCCTGGCTGCCGGGGACCGAGGCCCGACCGCCGCCCGGATCGTCGTCCGACGGATCCGCCTCGTCCTCGGCGTTGTCCCTGCGCCGGACCAACAGCAGGACGATCGCGCCGACACCGAGGGCAACCAACAGGCCACCCATGATGATCAGCAGCCAGGAGCCCATGCCGTTGCCGGAACTCTCGCTTGCCAGATTCTGGGTCTCGACCGCCGGGGTGCTGGTGGCCGGAGCGCTCGGAGTCGGCTCGACGGAGGCTTCCGCGCTCGCCTCTGGTGTTGGTGTCGGCGATGGCGTCGGTGCGACGTTCGACTTGAGGGTGATCCGGTCGACGGTGATCGACTGGCCGGCGGCGGCGGTGACGCGCTTGGGATCACTGCCGTCGTAGCCGTCGGCGACCGCACCGACCAGGATCTCGCCGGGGGCGATCGGCCGGTTGTTCGACGAGGTGAACCGGTAGTTGCCGTTGGCGTTGGTGGTCGTGTCGTAGGCGTTGTTCTGTGAGTCGCTCATCGCGACCACGGCGCCTTCGATGGGTTCGCCGGTGGAGACGTCGGTGACCTTGCCGGCGACCTCTTTGACCCGCGGTGCCTCCTGCGGCCCACGAATCGAGATGTCCCGCTGCGCGGTGCCGGACTCGCCAGCGACCTCGGCGCGGATCTCGACCCGGCCGCTGCGGGTCTGGTTCGTGGCAACCTGACCGGCGACCAGTCGGACCGAGAACTGCTTCTTCCCGTCTTCGGCGTCGATGGTGTCGGTGAAGTCGCACGAGCCCTCGCAGCGCAGCTCACCGATGTTCGTCGTCACCCGGATGTTGAAGGTGGTCTGCGCGTCTTCTCCGGTGTTGGTGTTGGTCACCTCGAACTCGAGGGTGGCCGCCTCGCCGGAGTTGAGGGTGCCGTTGGAGAGACTACGGATCGTCACCTGGGGGGCCGCGGCCTGAGCTGGCGCGACGGGGAGGGTGACCAGCGCGACGGCAGCCACCGCTGCGACAACACCGGCCCGCGAAAGCCAGGCTCGTAGGTGCGTTGTCACGTCCACCGCCTTCCGGTTTGATCCTTCCCCGCACCAGGATTCGGGCAGGGGCCACCCGTGACGAGTACACCGTCGGCAACTATGCCTTGCCGAGACGGATCAGCGCGACCCAGGGGCGGTAGGAAGTGGATTCCGACCTAGTCGTATCGTCCTCATATGTCCTCTCTGCACAGTAAGTCCGCTGTGGTCGTCGCGGTGTGTGACGCCCTCGCGGCAGGTGCCACACCGCCGCGTGTGCAGCTACGCGAGGCGGTCCGGGTGCTGTTGGCCGGCCTGGCCGATCGGGCACCGGGCCGATCGGTGGAGGTGCGTGTCCCACCTTACGGTGCAATTCAGTGTGTAGCCGGGCCACGACACACCCGTGGGACGCCATCGAATGTTGTGGAGACGGATCCGGTGACCTGGGTGCTACTGGCGACCGGGCACCTTGAGTGGTCATCGGCCGTACATAGCGGTCGTGTCACCGTTAGCGGGCCGAGATCCGACATTTCAACGTATCTACCAATCTGAACAGACATGCTTCTTTTGTCAGTTGTGATCGGCCAGTCACCCGGCCGGTGTCGGGCTATTCGGAGCACTCTGGGCCAACTGGAAGCTCGCGTACACTGTTGCGCGACGGTAGTCCGGTGACAGCCCGCACCGAAGCGTGCAGGCCAGGCGTCAAAGCAGACCAGTTACGAGGGAGCGGCAGGTGCCCCGAGGCGACGGCCGGTTGAGTCATGATCTTGATCCCGAGCGACCAGGTCCGCAGGACGCCTGTGGCGTCTTCGGTGTGTGGGCTCCGGGCGAAGAGGTCGCCAAGCTCAGCTACTTCGGTCTTTACGCACTACAGCACCGTGGTCAGGAGGCTGCCGGGATCGCCGTCAGTGACGGATCCGGGATCGTGGTCTACAAGGATCTGGGCCTGGTGGCGCAGGTCTTCGACGAGCCGACCCTGGCGAGCCTGCGCGGGCATCTGGCCATCGGCCACGCGCGCTACTCCACCACCGGTGGCTCTACCTGGGAAAATGCCCAGCCGACGATCAAGGCGACCAGTGCCGGGACAACGATCGCGTTGGCGCACAACGGCAACCTGGTCAACACAGCGCAGTTGGCCCGGGAGGTCGCCGAGCGGGGAATGCCCACCGACGGATCGACCTCGGACACGTCGCTGGTGACCAGCCTGCTGGCCAGCCGTCCGGACGTATCGGTGGAGGCCGCGGCGCTGGAGGTGCTGCCGACCCTGCGCGGCGCGTTCAGCTTCGTGTTCATGGACGAGACCACCCTGTACGCGGCCCGCGACCCGCACGGCGTACGGCCGTTGGTGCTGGGCAGGCTGGAGCGCGGCTGGGTGGTGGCCAGCGAGACCGCCGCGCTGGACATCGTCGGCGCGACCGTCGTGCGCGAGGTGGAGCCGGGCGAGCTGATCGCCATCGACGAGCACGGGTTGCGCTCGGCCCGGTTCGCGCCGCCGGACCCCAAGGGCTGCCTGTTCGAGTATGTCTACATCGCCCGCCCGGACACCACCATCGCCGGTCGCAACGTGCATGGCGCGCGGGTGCAGATCGGCCGACGGCTGGCCAAGGAGCACCCGGTCGAGGCCGATCTGGTGATCCCGGTGCCGGAGTCCGGCACCCCGGCCGCGATCGGCTACGCCGAGGAGTCCGGCATCACCTACGGCGCCGGTCTGCTGAAGAACTCGTACGTCGGTCGGACGTTCATCCAGCCGTCGCAGACGCTGCGCCAACTCGGCATCCGGTTGAAGCTCAACCCGCTGCGGGAGAACGTGCGGGGCAGACGGCTGGTCGTGGTCGACGACTCGATCGTGCGCGGCAACACGCAGCGGGCGATCGTGCGGATGCTGCGCGAGGCGGGAGCGCTCGAGGTCCATGTCCGCATCTCCTCGCCGCCGGTCAGCTGGCCGTGTTTCTACGGCATCGACTTCGCCACCCGAGCTGAGCTGCTGGCAAACGGCCTTGATACGGAGGGTATCCGGCGCTCGATCGGTGCGGATACTCTGGGTTACGTGTCGCTTGCCGGTCTGATAGCAGCAACCGAGCAGCCGAAGACACGATTGTGTCGGGCATGTTTCGATGGGGAGTATCCGATCGAGTTGCCGGCCGGCAACCTGATCGGCAAGCACGTGCTCGAAGGTGTGGACCGCCGGGTCGCCGGCGGGGTCGGCAAGTTGGGGGACACCGCAGAGCAGGACTACCAGGCCGGCGGCGACCGGACCGGCCAGGGTGCTCAACCGTTCGCTGTCAGCCCCGGCGGCGTTGAGGCACTGCACCGCCCGTAGCCGGCCGGGACCGGCCCCGGCCGTCCCGACCGGCAGCCCGAGTCGAGCGATGCTCGACAGCTACCCGACGCGGCTCATACCGCGAGAAGCACAAAGGGGAGAATCGTGACGCACGTGACTGAGCGCGGTAGCGCGGATGTCGGTCCGAACGCCGACGACTCCGACGCCCGCACGGCCACCCGGCAGCCGTGGACGGCCAGTTCCGGTCGAGGTGGCCGCAAACGTACGGTGACGTACGCGGACGCCGGTGTGTCGATCCACGCGGGGGAACGCGCTGTCGAGCTGCTCAAGTCGAAGGTGCGCAAGACCAGCCGACCCGAGGTCATGGGTGACATCGGCGGCTTCGCCGGACTGTTCCGACTCGACGTGCAGAAGTACCGCAACCCGATCCTCGCCTCGTCGACCGACGGCGTGGGCACCAAGCTGGTCATCGCCCAGCAGATGGACATCCACGACACCGTCGGGATCGACCTGGTCGCGATGGTCGTCGACGACCTGGTTGCCTGCGGTGCGGAGCCGTTGTTCCTGCTCGACTACATCGCCTGCGGCGAGGTGCTGCCGGACAAGGTCGCCGAGATCGGCGCCGGCATCTCGGACGGCTGCCGGTACGCCGGGTGCGCGCTGCTCGGCGGCGAGACCGCGGAGCACCCCGGGGTGTTGCGACCGGATGAGTACGACGTGTCGGCGACCGGCGTCGGCGTGGTCGAGGAGAGCGAGATCCTCGGCCGGGACCGCGTCGAGGTCGGCGACGTGGTGATCGCGATGCGGTCGTCCGGGCTGCACTCCAACGGCTACTCGCTGGTCCGGCACGTGCTGCTCGGCGCTGGACGGATGCGGCTGGACTCGGTGGTCGACGACTTCGGCGGGCAGCGGACCCTCGGCGAGGAGCTGCTGACGCCGACCAAGATCTACGCCCAGGACTGTCTGAAGCTGATCGAGGAGTGCGAGGTCCGGGCATTCTCCCACGTCACCGGCGGCGGGATTCCCGGCAACCTCGTCCGGATCCTTCCGGACAACGTCGACGCCCTGGTCAACCGGGCCACCTGGAAACCGCAGCCGATCTTCGACCTGGTACAGGCCAAGGGGCGGATCGAGGACGGCGAGATGGAGTCGACCTTCAACATGGGCGTCGGCATGTTCGCGATCGTCTCCGCCCAGGACGCCGATCGCGCCCTGGCCTGCCTCACCGGCCGCGGTATCGAGGCCTGGCAGGCCGGCGACATCATCGAGGGCACCGGCACGGTACAGATGGTCGGCCACCACACCCGAGGCTGACGCCGCGTTCCGTGGTTCACATCTTCCATCGCCGTCGTCGTCCGATGCGGTCCCGCCTGTGCGACGCTTCACCTCGGTCGAACCGACCCCTAGCCTGAAACGACATCCGTGACAGGTAGGAGACGGGATGAGCGGGCAGGAAACCCGGCGGGGCCGAACCGGGTCGCCCCGGCCGGTCCCGCAGGGCATGCGTGGCATCGCCACCGTCCCCAGCTTCGTGGTCATGCAGCCCACGACGCTGTGCAACCTTGACTGCAGTTACTGCTACCTGCCGTTGCGGGCGGCCGACCGGCAGATGTCGGTGGCGGTCGCCGCCGCCGTCGCCGGCTCGGTCAACCCCTGGGCGGCGACGCGCCGGTTCTCGGTGGTCTGGCACGGTGGTGAGCCGTTGGCGGTCGGTCGGGAACGGCTCGGCGCCCTGCTGGGTCCGTTCAGCGCCGCGGTGGAGCATCATGTGCAGACCAACGCCACGTTGATCGATGACGCCTGGTGCGAATTCTTTGCCGAGCATCGGATGCGGGTCAGCGTCAGCGTCGACGGCGCACGGCACCGCAATGGCGAACGACACGGTCGCGGTGGTCGTCCGGCGTACGACCAGATCATGCGGGGCATCGACGCGCTACGGCGTCACGACATCACGTTCTCGGCGTTGTGTGTCGTCAGCGACCCCCGCCCGGGCCTGGCGACCGAGTTGTACGAATTCTTTCTGGACCTCGGCTGCGACGTGCTCGGGATCAACATCGAGGAGACCGAGGGAGTGAACCTGCGGCCCAACCGGTGGTCGCCCGAGGCCGTCGCGGGCTTCTGGGCCGAACTGCTCGGTGCCTGGCGGCAGGCGCCCCGCATCCATCTGCGCGAGGTGGAGTGGACGCTGCGGTACGCGGCCGCCGTGCTCGACGGCACCGCCGACGAGGTGTTGCCCCGGCAACTGGATCCGATGCCGACCATCGGATACGACGGGTCGGTGGTGCTGCTCTCACCGGAGCTGGCTGGCTTTTCCGACCCCCGGTACGGGGATTTCACCAGCGGCAACGTGCTGACCACCGGGCTGGCCGAGCTGCTCACCACCCCTGGGCGGGCTGACTGGATCACCGAGTTCGCGGCGGGGGTGGAGGCATGTCGTCGGGAGTGCCCGTATTTTCGCTTCTGTGGAGGCGGCCACGCTGCCAACCGTTACTTCGAACACGGGCGTTTTGATGGTACCGAGACCAACCACTGCCGCAACAGCAAGATTCACCTACTGGAGGGAGTGTTGGCCCATGCCCGAGACGAGCCGCCGCCCGCAGCCTGAGCAGGTCGTCCCCGAGTCCGACCTGGCCGCCCCCCACGGCGGCGCCTTCGCCACCAGGGCGGCTGGAGCCAGCTCGGCCGCAGCCGACGTCGACCAGGTCACCGATCGGGTGTACGCCGCCCGGGAAGGGCTGGCGATCCTGCTCGAAGAGGCACAGCGTGCCCGGCACAGCCGGGCCGAGGTGACCGGCGCCAGCGGTGCGGTCTGCGCCTGGAATCACTTTGAGAACATCCCGACCTTCTACAACTGGAACAACCGACCCCGCTGACGGGCAGCGGAAACGTCCGGTGGTGCGCACCCTGATGGGGCCGCGCACCACCGGATCGGCAGTGTTCCTGCGCATCCGACGTGCTGGGATGGTGTCCTCCGACATGAGCAAGCACGCAGGGTGACTGCGTGCTTCTGTGTCAGTCGGACCCCTCAGCGGGACGAAGAGGGCGTCCAGTTACCCCGGTCGTCGTCGGCTTTGTCGTCCTTGTCATCGTCGGCGAGGTACGGATCGTACTCGTCGTCGAAGTCACGATCCGACTTGCCGCTGCCGGCGAGCTCCCGCTGCAAGGCGGTTAGGTCGGTGTTCGGGGAGTGATATTTCAACTCCCTTGCCACCTTTGTCTGCTTGGCCTTAGCACGGCCGCGCCCCATGGCTCGACCCCCTCGCACAGAATTCGGGGCAGCCCGAAGGCGGGCCCCGATGACGTCAGGCATCTCTCGTGGCTCTTACGGTACATGGGCAGACCCAGGTTCGGCACCTCGGGTTGCATCGGGTCGCTCCCGCGCGTCGTCGGACTCGCTCCGGCGGCCGGCGGCAGCCGGGGTAAGGACCCGGCTTGCCGCCACTCGTGACTGCTCCGTCGGGTGCGGATCACCGGCGGTGACGGTGTGCCGCCGGTCAGCGGAGGTGGATGGCGCGCAGCCGGCCGATGCCGGCCATCCGGCGCTCGGCGAGCCGGTCCGCCGCGACGGACGGCGGCACGCCTTCGGCATCGGCGGCGCGCAGAATCTCCTGGGTGGTCTGGTAGATGCGGGTGGCCCGGGCCTTGGCCCGATCGAAGTCGAACCCGTACCGACCGCTGGCCGAGGGCATCGCCGCCCCGGTGACCTCGTCGGCGACCTGGATCACCCCGCCGGCGTTGACCACGTAGTCCGGTGCGTAGAGGATGCCCCGTTCGGCAATCAGCTTCTCGACACCGGGATGGGCGAGCTGGTTGTTGGCCGCGCCCGCGACGATCGCCGCCCGCAGCGCCGGCACCGTCTCGTCGTCGAGCGCGCCGCCGAGCGCGCAGGGCGCGTAGACGTCGATGTCGCTGCGGATCAGGGTGTCGGTGTCGGCGACCAGATCCACCTGTGGGTAGGTGCGGCGTGCCCAGTCCACGGCCCGCTGGCTGACGTCGGTGGCGACCACTGCGGCGCCGTCGTCGACCAGGTGCCCGGTCAGGTAGCGGCCGACCTTGCCCAGCCCGGCGATGCCGATCCGTCGGCCGGTGAGACTCGGCGAACCCCACCGATGTTCGGCGGCGGCGCGCATCCCCTGGAGGACGCCCCACGCGGTGAGGACCGAGGAGTCGCCGGCGCCACCGGACTCCCGGCTGCGTCCGGTGGCGAAACGGGTCTCCCGTGCCACGATGTCCATGTCCGGCACGTAGGTGCCGACGTCGCAGGCGGTGTAGTAGCGCCCGCCGAGGGACTCGACGAATCGTCCGTACGCGCGCAGCAGTGCCTCGGACTTCAGCTGGTCCGGATCTCCCCAGATGACCGCCTTGCCGCCGCCGAGGTCGAGCCCGGCCATCGCGTTCTTGTAGGCCATGCCCCGGGACAGCTCCAGCACGTCGTGCAGGGCATCCGCCTCGGTGGCGTACGGGTAGAACCGGGTGCCGCCCAGCGCCGGGCCGAGCGCGGTCGAGTAGATGGCGATGATGGCCCTCAGCCCGGTCGGTTGGTCCTGGCAGAAGACGACCTGTTCGTGTCCGGTGGTGCCGGGGCCGGGGTTGGCGAAGACGCCCATGTCTGCTCCTGAGGCGGGTGGGGCACCCTTGTGAGGTGTCGGCCGGTTGCGGCGGGCGGGTGGGCCCGCGCGAACGAGCCTAGTATCGATCGGCGGTGCCGGCGCCCAGCCGGTGCCCGAGCGGCTCTTTGCCGGCCGGCAGGGGCGATGCTGTGCGTTTTCGTGGGAGGATCGCGCCGTGCCGTCCCTCTTCGCTTCCTTCGCTTCATACCTGCGGGTCTATGAGCCGCTGGCCGCGTTCGACCACGAGCGACAGGTCTACTGGCGCCGGTACGTGCGTGAGGGTCGGGCGGTCGGCCCGTTGGAGGGCCCGGGTCGGCAGCGTACCGCCGTGATCGAAGGGCTGGGCGCGGGCTGGACGCGGCTGCCGGATCTGCCGGACGAGGCGTATGTGCTGGAGTCGGACGACACGTTGCTGATCTGCCCCTGGAACCTGCGGGTACGGGTGGCGGAGGCCGCGTTGAGCGCCCGCGACGGTGTGCCGTCGATCCTCGCCGATGCCTTCGTGCCGCCGATCCTGGCCGGGCAGGCCAGGGCCGTGATCGACGATTGGCGCAGCGGAGCCCGGGTGCTGGAGCACGGCGTTCCGCGAGTGCACGAGCAGGCCTCGACGTGGGGGGTGCCGTTGCGGTGGTTCGTCTTCGTCGACCTTGCCGAGCGCGAACTGGTGGCGTCCGCGCCACGACGGGCGCTGCGTTACCGTACGGAGATTTCGAAGGCCCGCCGTCGGGCGTCCCGTGGCCTGACGGTGTTGCGCAAGTCGGTGGGGGACGCGCCGATCACCGAGGCGGTGGAGGAGAGCGCCCGTTGGCTCGAGGAGTTCCATCCGCGTTCGGTGGTCGAGTTGGACTACGGCGGACTGGTGCGGCTGCTGCCGGACGAAGCGCTGGAGGCCGACGATTCTCCCGGGCTGGTCGCCGCCGGGCTGGCCGCGCTCTCCCGCGGCGACGCTGAAGCGGCTGGCGAGACGTACGAAAAGCTCGTCGCCCGGTGGCGCACCGTACAGCTACTGGAACGCTGCAATTAGTCACCTGACCCTCCCCGGAAGCCGACATTTAGTGATCAGAACCCTATTTTGCTAGGCCTATCATGAGGGGCATTCGTAATCAGGCGTTCACGACCGGTGATCACGAGTCCGATTATGGTATGTTCTGACACAAAAAATGGATAAAAATCGGTCATTGCTCATCCGTCCATCCAAGGACGTTCGGCCGTTCGGCCCATGTCGGACATCGGGGACTAGCCGGACCATGGGAGACGCGTCGGCCGGCGGGACCCCGGCCGATGTCTATAGCACTGTGGAGGAGTGACTGATGGCATCGCGTACGCACGAACCAGAGCCGCTGCTAACGCCGGCCGAGGTGGCGTCGATGTTCCGAGTCGACCCGAAGACCGTCACCAGGTGGGCGAAGGCCGGCAAACTCAGCGCCATCCGGACGTTGGGCGGCCACCGTCGTTACCGGGAGTCGGAAGTACGTGCCCTACTACAGGGCCAGATTCCCCAGCAGCGCCAGGGTGACTGACTGGCCATCTCTCCAGATGGGCTGACATCGGCTACCTGGGGGCGGTGATTCCCGGCTCGTTCGGGGTCCCGCCCCTGAACTTTGCCCGAACTCACCCGGCGGGTCACGCCCGCAGCGGCACCGGCGCGGTGGCAGACGACGCAGAACGGCCCGGCGGGTGGTCCGCCGAGCCGTCCGCACCACATCCCGATCGGTTCAACTGGTCGGCGGGTGGCCCCCGTCGCCGTCGACGACCTCGTCCGGCGTGCCGTCCTCGTCGAGATCGACCATCGTGATGTCGACCTTGCCGTCGCCGTCGGTGTCGAACTGGTACATGTCAGCCTTGCCGTCGCCGTCGGTGTCGACCACCCACACGTCGGTCTTCCCGTCGTTGTTGGTGTCGGCCTTGAGCAGGTCGACGCGATCGTCACCGCGGGTCTCCACGGTTTCCTGAGCCTCGGTCATGGCTGGTCCTTTCGTCGCGATGTCACAACAGCTGCGGATGTCGACAGTAGGGTGCCATCCGGCTGGCCGCGACCCGAGCGGGGCTCACCTGGCGGCGTACGGGTTGATCTCCGGGTTCAGGTAGGTCACCGAGTCCGGCACGCCGTCGTGGTCGGTGTCCCGCAGTACCTGGTCGGCGACCCCGTCCCCGGTCAGGTCGACCCGCATCTCGTCGGCACGGCCGTCGAAGTTGGTGTCTCGGGTCCAGGTGTCGAACTGGCCGTCGTAGTTGGTGTCGGCGGCGACGTGGTCGATCAGTCCGTCACCGTCGGTGTCGGCGGAGACGACGTCGATCCGGCCGTCGGCGTCGGTGTCCGCGCGGATCTCGTCGACCTGCCCGTCGCCGTCGAAGTCCCGCAGCATGGTGTCCAGCCGGCCGTCGCCGGTGTTGTCGACCAGAGCGATCTCGGCGATGCCGTCGCTGTCCGCGTCATGCATGACCAGATCGGCAACCCCGTCGCCGTCGCGGTCGACGACCATGTCGGTGGACCCGTCGAGGTTGTGCTGGACGATCGTGTACGGGCTGGCACCATACGGCTCGTGGCCGGCGTCGTCGTGACCCGGGTCGTCACTGCCGCCCAGACCCTGCTCCGCCTCGACCGCCTCGTCGCTGAGTGCCGGGTCAACGTACTCGCTCATCCTGCCGCCTCTTCCGCAGATCGTCCTGGCTGGTGACGAGGCCAACGGTACGCAGCGGCGACCGCTGCGTGATCCCGAGAAAGTGCCACCCGACCGGACCGACCGGCGTCTACTGGGCTACCGGTAGCCCAGCCGCCGACAGAGCTTTGATCACCTGCGCCGACTCGCCGAACCCGATGATCAGGATTGCGTCGGCACCGAAGGACTTGATCTCCTCGGCGCCGCCGGTGAAGTCGACCGGTGGCGCGTCCGCGCCGTCCGGCGGCTCGTAGGTGAGCAACTTGAGCCGGTCCGGCGAGATCCCGGCCCGGGTCAGCTCGGCCCGGACGTTCTCCTGCAGGCCCTCGCCGTAGGAATCCTTGCGGGCGACGACGGCGACCCGCTGCGGACCGTCGCGCATGATGACGTCGGCCAGCGCCCGACCCTGCAGCAGGTCGGACGGGGCGGTACGGAAGTACAGCCCGGAGTCGTCGATGGTGCTCAACCCGGCGTCGGTGTTGCACGGCGAGAAGAGGATCAGCCCGGCGGCGGCGACGTCCGGCAGCACCGCGCGGGAAACGCCGGAGGCACCGGCCCCGATGATGACGTGTACGCCATCGTCGATGTGCCCGGCCACCGTGGCCCGGGCTACCTCGGGATCGGTGCCGTCGTCGCCGTCGAGCCACTCGACCGGGTCACCCAGCACGCCACCGGCCTCGTTGACCTCGCGCACCGCGAGCTCCGTACCGGCCGCCAACGGCGGGTACGCCAGTGCGAGGTCGCCGGTGATCGGCAGCAGCCCACCCAGCTTGAGCGGGCCGTCGTTGCGGTCGAACTCGTTCTGCGCGGTCGCCGGAGGCGGGGCGACCGTCGTGGTCGTGGATTCGTCGCCAGCGCCGAGGAACTCCGTCTTTCCGTTGTTGATCCGGCCGTTCTCGTCGAAGTGCAGCGTCGCGTAGCTGGCGGTCGAGGGCTCACCGGCGTCGGTGAAGCCGCCCCGCTTGAGCGACACCCCCCGGTACTCGATGTCCGTGCCGTCCTGCGCCAACTCCAGACAGAGTTCGACGGTGTCGCACTGTTCGCCGCCGGTGGTCACTCCGTTGATCTGCGCGGCGATCTTCGCCGGTTCGGCGCTGCCGGCCAGTTGCGCGGCCAGCGCACTGATCACCACCGCGTCGTACGCCTCACCGGCGTAGAGAAAGTCGTTGAGCTGAGAATCGACGGTGCGCAGGCGCGCCACGAAGTCGTCCGACAGCGGTGTGAGCGGGCTGGTGCCCTTCATCCCGGACAGCAGCTTCGTCTGCTCCGGGAACTCCGCAGCGAACGAGTTGCTCATGTTGCCATCGGTGCCGTACAGCCGAACGGAGTCGACGAGGGTCTCGACGTCGTTGGTCGACGTCCCGCCACCGCAGCCGGCGACGGTGGCCAGCAACGCTGCGCAGACCGTAAGGGCGGCGGGGCGGTAACCGCGTGACACGAGCATGGGACGTCCTCCATCGGCCGAAGGTCCGCAGCGCACCTTAGCGTCTTGGCGGCTCAAACGCGATGTCGACGGTACTTCGCCGAGCGCGGTGCCGGATTCGTCCCGTTGGACGCGTTCGTTGGTCACTGCTTGACCATGCCGCATACCCTTCCGCTCATGACCGACCGACGTGATGGAGCCGACGAGTCGTTCACCGACGCCGCGGAGATCCTGCGCTCCGCGCTGGCCGGGGACAGCGATGGCGTGGCGGGTGCCTTCGACGCGGTGGTGGACCGCGACGGCGTCGCTGGCGCCTACGACGTCGCGTGGTGCCTGGCCGCCACGATGGTCGGCGACGACGCGCCGGTCGGTGGGTGGACGCTGGACTTCCCCGGGATCGACGAGGCGCGCTACGACGCGCGGTGGGTGGCCCGGTTCCTCAGCGCGTACGCCAACTCGGACGCCTCGACCGGTGAGGCGTTGTTCGGTGCCGCGCTGGCCGACGGCCAGCTCTCGGAGTGCCTGCTCACCCTCGCCGGCTCGGCGGTCGCCACCCTGCGCCGCCGGCGCGCGGCCTGACCGGCTTCACCGGCTCCAGTCGTGTTTGGCCGCCCGGACCAGTTTGTCCTTGAGCTCGCGGGTGTGTCGGCGGGAGACCGGAAGTTCGGTGCCGTCGATCACCACGACGTAGCCGGAGTTGGCCAGCCGTAGCTCGGTGATCAACCGGAGCTGGACCAGGAACGACCGGTGGATGCGGACGAAGCCGGCGTTCGCCCACCGCTCGCCCAACGTGGCCAGCGGAACCCGGACCAGGTGGGAGCCGTCCGCGGTGTGCAGGCGGGCGTAGTCACCCTGAGCTTCCACCCAACGCACCGCGGAGCGGGGCAGCATCCGGGTGGTCCCGGCCAGTTCGACGGGGATCGCCGGATCCTCCTCGTTGCGGGCCATCGCGGCGGGGTGCGCCGGTACGACCCGGGCGGTCAGCACCCGACGGACCGATTCGGCCAGCCGTTCGGCCCGGACCGGTTTGCGGACGTAGTCGGTGACCCCGAGGTCGAAGGCGTCCACCGCGGCGTCGTCGTAGGCGGTGACGAAGACGATCGCCGGCGGCCGGGCGAACCTGCGCAACACCCGCGCCAGCTCCATGCCGTCCAACCCCGGCATCCGGATGTCGAGGAAGACCGCGTCGACGTCGGTGTCCCGCAGCACCCGCAGCGCCTCGGTGGCGTCGGCGGCCGTGTGCAGCAGGGCCACCCGGGGGTCGGCCCGCAGCAGGTAGGCGAGTTCGTCGAGGGCCGGTGGCTCGTCGTCGACCGCGAGCGCCCGCAGGAACGGGGTCACGACACGACCTCCCAGCGCCCGGCCGCCCCCGGCCGTGCGTCGGGATGGAACTTCGGCACCCGCATGCTCACCTTCGTACCCGCTCCCATCGCCGTCTCCACCACCAGACCGAACTGATCTCCGAAGACCGATCGCAGCCGCTCGTCGACGTTCGACAGGCCGACGTGCTGACCAGCGTCGTCCACCGGGTCGGCACCCCGGAGATCCGGGTCGGTCCCGGCACCGCCGGTGAGCACTGCGGGGTCCATGCCCACGCCGTCGTCCTCGACGGTGATGTGACACTCGGTTCCGGCGTCGCGCGCCTCGATACTGACCGTACCGAGGCCGGGCTTGCGGGACAGCCCGTGCCGGACGGCGTTCTCCACCAGTGGTTGCAGGCAGAGGAAAGGCAGGTGGACCGGCAGTACCTCGGGTGCGATCTGCAACCGCACCTGGAGCCGGTCGCCGAAGCGGGCGCGTTCGATGGTGAGGTAACGGTCGATCGAGCGCAGCTCCTCGGCGAGGGTGGTGAACTCGCCGTGCGCCCGGAACGAGTAGCGGGTGAACTCGGCGAACTCGAGAATGAGATCCCGGGCCCGTTCCGGATCGGTGCGGACGAACGAGGCGATCGCGGTCAGCGCGTTGTAGATGAAGTGCGGGCTGATTTGGGCGCGCAACGCGCGTACCTCCGCGCGGGCGAGTCGTTCCCGCGACGAATCCAGCTCGGCCAGCGCGAGTTGGCTGCCGGCCCATCGCGCGGTCTCCAACGTCGCCTGCACCATTCCCGGGGCGGGATCGTCGTCCACCACGGCGACCAACGCCACGGTGGCGGACCCGTCCGGGCCGGTGAGCGGTGCCACAACGGCCCCTCGGACCAGGCAGTCCGGGCGGTCGCACGGCAGGTCCCGGGCGGTCAGCACGACCGACCGGCCGGCGTCGAAGGCCCGCGTGGCCGCCGCGGTGAACTGCTCGCCGTGGTGGCCGCCGCGACCGTCGAACGCGAGTACCTCGCCGCCGTCGGTCGTCCCGGCCACGGCACCGATCAGGGCCGCGCCGGGAGCACCGACCAGCGCCCGCAGGTGCCGCACCGCCTTGGCCGCGCCCGCCGGGTCCAACCCGTTGCGCAGCGGTTCGGCGGCCAGGCCGGCGGTGTGCAGGACCTGGTACGTGGCGCGTTGGGTGGCAGTGGCGATCCCCCGGCGGGCCCGGAGCCGCACGACCGCGTACACCGCGACGGCCAATGCGGTCACCAGGGCCACAACCGCCAGCGGTGCGGATAGGTTTGCCCCCACGGACGAATCCTGTCCCTCTGTCGGCGGTGCTGCCAAGCGGACGGCGAACCCCAGTCGGCCAACGGTCGGCTACCGGCTTCCGGCGGACTGTCGGGTGACGCGTTGCGAGGACCGGTCAGTAGGCACCCTTGCGGGCGAGTACCACCCCGATGGTGCGCCAGAGGATGCTCAGGTCGTAGGTCAGCGACCAGTTGTCGACGTAGTACAGGTCGAGCCGGACCGCTTCGTCCCAGGACAGGTCGGACCGCCCGGACACCTGCCACAGGCCGGTCATCCCCGGCCGGACGAGCAGCCGGCGTCGGACGTCGCCGAGGAAGTCGCCGTCGTCGGCGGGCAACGGTCGTGGCCCGACCAACGACATCTCCCCCCGGAGCACGTTGATCAGCTGAGGAAGCTCGTCGATCGAGCTGGCCCGCAGGAACCGTCCCACCGGGAAGACCCGCGGATCGTTGCGGATCTTGAAGAGCATGCCGTCGGTCTCGTTCTGGTCGACCAGGGAGGCGAGTCGCTCCTCGGCGTCCACGTACATGGTCCGGAACTTCCAGACCCGGAACACCTTGCCCTCGTGCCCGACCCGGGGCTGCTGGAAGAACACCGGCCCCCGGTCGGAGATCCGGATCGCGATCGCCACCGCGAGGAACAGCGGTGCCAGGGCGATCAGCCCGAGGCCGGCGGCCACCCGGTCCAACAGGTTCTTGGCCAGCCAGCCCAACCCGGAGAGGGTGGGTTCCTCGACGTGCAGCAGTGGCAGGCCCTCGATCGGGCGGATGTGCACCCGGGGACCGGCGATGTCGGTCAGTTGCGGAGCGACCACCAGGTCGATCCCGCTGCCTTCCAGCTGCCAGGCGAGTCGGCGCAGCTCACCCGGCTCCGAACTGGCCGAGCCGCAGACCGCGATGGTGTCCGCGCCGACCTCGCGGACCAGCGCCAGCACGTTGCGTCCGGCGTACACCGGCACCGGGGTGTCGATTCCACGGGCGGCGGCGTAGCCGTCGGTGAGGTGGATGGCGACCGGGACCAGGCCGGCGGACGGGCTGCGGGTCACCGCGGTGAAGACCTCGAGCGTCTCCGGCAGGGTGCCGATCAGCACCATCCGGTGGGCGGCCTGCCCGACCCGTCGCCGCAGTATGTGCAGGGCGTACCGGGCGAGGAACCGGAACAGCAGGATGCACGCCAGCGCGCCGGCCAGCGCGGTGGCCACCGAGAGCCGGGACAGGTCGGTCTTGGTGGCGAAGGCGAGGAAGGAGACGCTGGCCGCGACCGTGACCCCGGCCCGGATCGCCCGCTTGAACTCGTCGGTGCCCAGGCCGAGGTAGCGCCGGTCGTAGGAGCCGGTGCCCCAGAGCACCACCAGCCAGCCCAACGGCAGCAGCAGGTAGGTCACCGTGTGGAACCAGGTGGCGTCCTTGTCGGCGTCGGAGAAGCCGGAGGTGGCCTTCTCGAACAGCGAGATCGAGACGTAGCTGGCCAGCACCGCCGCGGTGAAGTCCAGGACAAGCAGAATCGCGGTGTACGGGCGGTGCCAGCCCGACACGCGCCGACTTGCCCGGGTCCACGCCGACCGGGGTACGCCGTTGGTCGGCGGCGGTGCGGGTGGTTGGATCTCGAAGCTGTCGACGTGGCGCAACCTGCTGCTCCGGCTGGTATTGGTTACCGGGCGTTGGAGGCTTGTCGTCACCTCACCCACGTCCTCCCGCGTGACACGTGCCGCCCACTCTCCGTGAAGGCTCGGCTCGCCCACCAGCTCAGTCTCCCACGGTGACCGCACACGGACGGTAACCCGAAAGACTTTACGCCCCCTGTCCGAATGGCGGGGACTGGCGAACCCGATGGCGTTGAAGCATTGGGACCGGGCCACTATACCGATGGAATCTCGCCGGGGAAGTCCCCGATCTGGTGTACACCGATCTGGCGCGGGACGATCAGCGACACAAGCCGGATTTTGTCACCTAACGCACAAGACGGGACAACCGTCGGTCAGCGAGTGGCCGGCCGCGGGTCTGGCAAGTGGGGCAATACTGCAGGCTGGAATCTGCAAAAGAGACATCTTTCACATGATCCCCACAAACAGGACAAGGTAGACCGGTGCGGCCATGTACCCGTAGTCCAGAACGCTTCTCGCCCTTCAACTCCGCGGCCCGCTGACCCACCGACCGTTCCACGGCGGCGGTCAACACCTGACGCGTCGCGTCGTGCAGCACCGCCAACTGGTCGTCGGTGAGGCGGTTGGTCGACGCGAACGGCGACAGCCGGGCGGTGTGCAGGATCTCGTCGGAGTACGCGTTGCCGACCCCCGCCAACACCTCCTGCTCGGTCAACACTCCCTTGACCTGCCCGCGTCGACTCCGCAACCGTCGCGCGAAGGTGTCCCGGTCCACCGCGAGCACATCCGGGCCCAGTCGAGCCACCCCTGGCACCTGCCCCGGCTCGGTCACCAGGTAGACGGCCAGCTTCTTCTGCGTACCGGCCTCGGTCAGGTCGAAGCCGGAGCCATCGTCCAGACGGACCCGCAACGCGATCGGGCCCTTGCCCGGCTTCAGCGGCGCCGCCGACGGAAACGACTCGCGGTAGTGCAGCCAGCCGGCCCGGGCCAGGTGCGTGACCAGGTGGACCTCGCCGCCGGTCACCCCTGCGGCGTCCAGCGTGACGTCAAGGAACTTGCCGTGCCGACCGGTCGCGGTGACCACCGACCCGGCCAGTGCCGACGGGGGCGGATCGTAGGTCTTCAGCGCGTTGATCGCGCACACCTCGACGCGCTCCACCCGGCGGCCGACCGCGCGCTCCCGCAGGTAGGCCGCGAGCGCCTGCACCTCCGGCAACTCGGGCACGTCCCAAACGGTAGCGTCTGTCGACGTGGAACAGGAGGGTCGACCGGTGAGAGTCGTCGTGGCGCACAACCGATACCGGCAGGCCCAGCCGTCCGGCGAGAACGTCATCGTCGACAGCGAGATCGACCAACTGGCCGCCGCCGGGGTCGACGTCGTGCCGTTCCTGCGCAGCTCCGACGACATCCCGGCGCTACCGGCGACCGGCAAGGCGCTGCTGCCGATCTCACCCAGCTACGCCCCGGACGCCCAACGTGACCTGGACCGGCTGCTCGCCGAGCACCGGCCGGACGTCCTGCACCTGCACAACCCGTACCCGTTGATCTCGCCCTGGGCGATCCGCACCGCGCACCGGCACGGGGTGCCGGTGGTGCACACCGTGCACAACTACCGGCAGGTCTGCTCGTCCGGGCTGTACTTCCGCGACGGCCGGATCTGCACCGACTGCCGGGGCCGGGCGATCGGCCTGCCCGGCGTGGTGCACCGCTGCTACCGGGGCTCCCGCGCGCAGAGCGCGGTGATGGCCGCGACCCTGGCCCTGCACCGGCCCACCTGGCGCTCGGTGGACCGGTTCATCGCGCTCACCTCCGCCGTCGCCGAGCACCTGCGCGAGTACGGCATCCCCGACGAACGGATCGTGGTCAAGCCGAACGCCATCGAGGACCCCGGCCCGCCCGCCCCGCTCGGCGACGGATTCCTCTTTCTCGGCCGGCTCACCCCGGAGAAGGGCATCGGCCTACTGCTCGACGCCTGGCGGCGGCACCCCGACGGGGCACTCGGCACCCTGCGCGTCGGCGGCGACGGCGAACTGCGACCGCTGGTCGAGACCGCCGCCGCCGGCCGCGCGGACATCGACTTCCTCGGCCCGCTGGACAGAACGGGGGTACGCGACGCGCTGCGCGCCACCGCCGTGGTGCTGGCCGTCTCCACCTGGCACGACGTCCTGCCGACCGTGGTGATCGAAGCGCTGGCCAGCGGGCGGCCGGTGCTCGGCACCGCGCTCGGCGGCATCCCGTACCTGGTAGGCGCCGACGCCGCCGGGGTTGCCGGCCCGGCCGGCTGGGTGGTGCCGCCGGAGACCGCCGCCCTGGCCGCCGCGCTGCCTCTCGCCCGCGACGGTGCCGCCGCGCTCGCCGGCGTCGCCCGCACCCGCTACGAGACCACCTTCCACCCCGATGTGGTGATGAAGCAGCACCTCGCCATCTACGACGCGGTCACGAAGAGTCGCTGACGGCGTCAGCGCAGGGCGGAGCGGGCCGAGAAGACGACGCTGGCCAGCAGGAAGCCGCCGTTGACCACGGTGAACGCGGCGATCAGCCAGACCGTCAGCGCAGGGGCGAGGATCAGCACGATCCCGGCGACGAGGATCACCGCCCCGTAGTCGCGGATCAACTTCGCCAGCCGTACGGGCAGCGACGTCGAGGTGACCATGCTGGCCGCGTTCGGGCCGGACTGCATCACCGAGGTCACCAGGTTCACCATCCAGGTGCCGGCGAACGCCGCGACCAGCCAGATCGGGGTCTCCGGCAGCTGCGCCACCGCCACCGCCGACAGCGCCGTCACCAGCGCGATCTGGGCGGCCACGTCGCAGAGCACGTCCACCCGGGCCCCGGCTGGGCTGGTCTGCCCGGTCACCCGGGCCAACTGTCCGTCGGCGCAGTCCAGCGCGTACGCCACCTGCCAACCGACCAGCGCGACCAGCCCGATCAGCCAGGCCGGGACGGACCCGTCGGCCACCGCGTCGGCGGACGCGATCACCGCGACCGACGCGGCCAGCCCGAGCAGCAGGTTCGCCACGGTCAGTACGGTCGGTGCCAGCCGTCGCCGGGCACCGGCGTAGGCGAACACCGCGCCCAGCCGCTGGCTGACCGCCTCGCTGAACAGCCCGCCCCCTCTGTTCGCCTGATAGAAGTCTCTCAGGACGGGCATGGCAACTTGTTGTTCACCTTGAGGTGACGCTGAGGGCATCGAGGTATTCTGCCAGCCGCCCCCGGATGGCATCCGCATCGAGGCGGAGGTGTTCCAGGATGGTGAAGCGGTCCGGTCGGGTGTGCGGGGCGTGCACCACGGCGGCGACGAAGTCGTCGTCGGTGAGCCCCAGATCGGCGGGACGTACCGGCAGGCCGTGCCGGCGCAGCGCCGCCGCCAACTGTGCGAACCGTGGCTGGTCGCCGCGCAGGTAGGTGCAGAACAGCGCGCCGAGCCCGACCTGTTCACCGTGCGATCCGGTGCCCGGGTGCAGCAGGTCGAGGGCGTGCGAGATCTCGTGGCAGCCGCCGCTGGCCGGCCGGCTCGACCCGCACACCGCCATCGCGATCCCACCCAGGATCAGCGCCTCGGCGAGCGTGGTCAGGAACATGTCGTCGCCGAGCCCACCCGGATGGTTGACCAGCGCCTCCGCCCCGGTCCGGGCCAGCGTCACGGCGAGCCCGTCGATCGGTTCACCGCGTACCGTGTGCGCCAGCTCCCAGTCGGCGACCGCGCTGATGTTGCTCAGCGCGTCGCCGATGCCGGCCATGGTCTGCCGGTCCGGACCGGCCTCGACGAAGTCCAGGTCGACCACGATCGCCAGCGGGATGTGTACGCCGTACGAGCCGCGCCCGCCGTCGTGGTCCAGCGACGCCACCGGGGAGGCGATCCCGTCGTTGGCCAGACTGGTCGCCACGCTCACCATCGGGATCGCGTACCGGGACGCGGCGTACTTGGCGGTGTCGATGGTCTTGCCGCCACCGATGCCGACCACCGCGTCGTAGGAGCGCTGCCGCAGCTTCTCGCCCAGCTCGTGGGCGCCGTCCAGGGTGCCGCCGGCGACGGTGAACACGTCGGCGCGGCCCAGCCCGGGGGCGATCAGCTCGGCGATCCGCTCACCCTGGCCGGGCCCGACGACGACAGCGACCTCGCCGCCGCCGGAGATCCGCCGGTCGGCGAGCAACGCGCCCAGGCCGGCGACCGCGCCGCGGCGTACGTCGATGGCGAGCGGAGTGTGGACGGTACGGGCTAGTAGTGGCATGCGATGTCCCGTGCCCTGGTCAGGTCGTCGTGGTTGTCGACCTCGACCCAGGAGACGTCGCCGATCGGGGCGCCACGTACCTCGCCGCCACGGTCGGCGTACTCCTGGTAGCCGTCCTCGTAGTAGAGGTTGGGGTCGCGCTGCCAGACGGCTTCCAACGCCTCGGCCAGCCCGGCGGCGGCGGACGCCTCGATCAGGGTGGCACCGATGTACTCGCCGTGCGCGTCGCCCGGATCCATCAGCTTGGTGATCCGGGTCAGCTGACCGGCGTCGTCGAAGACGACCTTCATCTCCTCGTCGGCGAGCTTCTTCACCGCGTCAACGGCGAGCAGGACGCCCGGCCCGCGGCCGTCGAGCAGCGTCTGCTCGACGCTGACCGGGTGCACGGTGTCGCCGTTGACCAGTAGCGCGCCGGCGGCAAAGTGTTCCCGGGCCAGCCACAGCGAGTACGCGTTGTTCCACTCCTCGGCGCGGTCGTTGTGCACCAGGGTCAGCCGGACACCGTGGCGGGCCTCCAGATCGGCCTGCCGGCTGCGCACCGCGTCGGCGGCGTAGCCGACCACCACGACGACGTCGGGGAGTCCGGCGGCGGCGAGGTTGCGCAGCCCGATGTCCAGGATGGTGGTCTCCCCGTCCACCGGCACCAGCGCCTTGGGCAGGGTGTCTGTGTACGGCCTTAGCCGCCGTCCCGCTCCGGCGGCGAGCACGAGACCGATCATCGGGCGGTCCTCCTGTTGAGGGGGATGGGGTGTCAGTACCGGTGGAGGATAGCGGTTCAACCGGGAAGCGCGGCCAGGTCGGCGAGCAGCATGACCCGCTGCTCCGGGTCCAGGCCCTCGTACGGACCGGCTGCCCGTCGGTCGGTCTCCTGCTCGATCGCCAGCCGGGCCGGGCCGGGCGGCAGGTCGACGATGCTGCGGGCGGTGTGCCCGGCGGCAGTCCAGGCGGCGGCGTGCGCGTCGGCCCGGTGGTAGCGCAGCACGCCGAGCCGGTTGAGCAGCAGCACACCGACCGGGGTGCCTTCCGGCTCGTACGGCGGGGCGACGGCACCGAAGGCGCCGACCTCCTCCGCCGCGTCACCCCCCGGGCCGGCACCCGCCAGGTCGACCGCCGCTTGGCCGGTGCAGGCGGCGGCCAGCAGTCGACCGGTGAGCTCGACCAGCCGGGCCAGCCGACTGGCGTGCTCGGCACCCCAGACTCGCGCCGTGACCTCGGCGTGCAGCGCGTACAGGTCGGTGAGAAAGGCAGCACCGCGTTCGGTGGCCCGCAGCGTGCCGTCCGGGTGGCGCACCACCATGCCGTACGCGACCTGTTTGTCGAGCACCCGCTGGCAACTCGCTGGATCGTGGTAGCGGGTGACCGCGGCGAAGCCGGCGGCGTCGACCAGCCCGCCGGGGGCGGCCAGCCGGGTGCGCAGGTCGACCAGGAAGCCGACGGCGGCCGGTCCGCCGTACCGCTGCTGCAGTTCGGTGCTGGCGGCGGCGGCCGCCGCCGCCGCGGCGCGGTACACCCGGTCGACGGCCGGGGCGGTCAACGCGGCACACCGATTGCCAGGCAGCCACAGTTGGTCAGTGGCGCTCACCGGCCGGCGCTCACAGGCCCAGGGCGCGCAGCACGGCGAAGCCGTCTTCGGCGATCTGGCGGATCAACCCGTCGTTGACGTCCCGCGATTCGTCCAGCACGTCGAGGTCGGCCGGGGTGAGCCAACGGAACTCGGTGTGTTTGCCGGCTTCCAACTGTGGGCGGGCCAGATCACCGTCCACCCGTACCAGGTAGTCGGTTTCCACCCGGGCGATGCCGTCGTCGCCGACGTAGGTGTACTCGCCGACCTCGGTGAGCACGTGGGAGACGGTCCATCCGGTTTCTTCGTGTACCTCGCGGTGCAGGGCTTCGATCAGGGTTTCGCCCGGTTCGACGTGGCCGCCGGCGATGTCCCAGGTGTTCGGGAAGAGCCGCCGGTGCGGCGACCGGAGCTGAAAGAAGATCCGTCCGTCGTCGTCGACGACCAGCGCGCCGACGCACCGCAGCGGGTCGCTGGGCGCGTCGCAGCCGGGGGGTGGGACGGACACGCCTGTGACAGTAGCGAGCGGTCCTGGGGAAGAACCAGGACAAGCTTGTGTGGACCGGATCGGATCCCGGTGCGATGTCCGGACCGTGCCCGTCCGGGGGGTTTGGCCACCGTGGGCTGCCACACCAGCCGGCGGGAACCGGCGGAGCAAGTCGTACGCTGGCACCCATGAGCGCCGAGCAGTTGATCTCCTTCGCCCGTGGGGCACCGTCGCTGGACATCGTCGACATCGACGGTCTCAAGGCGGCCGCCGGCCGTGCCTTCGACGCCGACCCGGCCGGGGTGACCGCCTACGGTACGTCCGTCGGTTACCTCCCGCTGCGCCGCTGGATCGCCGACAAGCACGGGGTCAAACCGGAGCAGGTCCTGGTCACCAACGGCTCGCTGCAGGCCGACGCGTTCCTCTTCGACCACCTGGTCGAGCCCGGCGCCGCGGTGGTCGTGGAGCGGCCGACCTACGACCGTACGTTGCTGAATCTGCGCCAACTCGGCGCGCAGGTGCACCCGGTGACGATCCAACCGGACGGGTTGGACGTCGACGAGCTGCGCAAGTTGCTGGAGTCCGGGGTCCGGCCGCGGCTGGCGCACGTCATCCCCAACTACCAGAACCCGGCCGGGGTGACCCTGTCGTCGGCGAAGCGGCAGGCGTTGCTGGAGCTGGCAGTCGAGTTCGGCTTCACCATCTTCGAAGACGACCCGTACGCCGACATCCGGTTCCGGGGCGAGGCACTGCCGTCGATGCTCTCGCTGGACACCAACGGGGTCGTGGTGCACGCCTCCAGCTTCACCAAGACCGTCTGCCCCGGGGTACGGGTCGGCTACCTGGTCGGCGAGGCCGGGTTGATCAAGCAGATCGCCGGGCGGGCCACCAACCTGTACATCTCACCGGGCATGGTGGCGCAGGCGATCGTGCACCAGTTCTGCGTCTCCGGTGACCTGGACCGGTCGATCGCCACGGTGCGCACCGCGTTGGCCGAGCGCGCCCAGGTACTGGCCGAGTCGCTGCGCAAGCACATCCCGGGCGTACGGTTCACCGAGCCGGACGGCGGCTACTTCCTCTGGGTGGATCTGCCCGACGACGTGTCGGTCGACGCCCTGGTCCCGGCGGCCGCACAGCGCGGCGTCGCCGTGGTCAAGGGAAGTGACTTCCTGCTCGACGGCGGCGAGCACGCACTGCGGCTGGCCTACTCGGCGGTGACGGTGGATCAGATCGACGAAGGCGTACGCCGGTTGGCCGCAGCGGTCGACGAGGTACGCGAGGCGTAGCCGGCCGGCGTTGCCGACCACGCTCCCGGCGCTGGGCGAACTGGCGCCGGTGGCTTGTCGTGTGGTGGTTTCCTGTTCTGGGCGGTTGCGGGGCGCGGTTGCCGGGAGGGAGACGGGCGGGTGGCGGATCAGGATCGTGCGCAGCAGCGGTGGCCGGACGGCGGTAGCAGCCGGGCGCTGTCGCGGGCCTGGACGGCGCCGGTGCGCGCGGTCAGCCGGATGCTCAACTCCACCGACGGCACGCCGGTGGCTGAGCCGCCGCCGGTCGAGGAGCGCAGTGGGATCGTCGACTGCGCCCTCTACGTCGACGGCGTGCGGCAGCCGGGTTCCTGGCAGCATCCGGAGGCGTTGGCCACGGCCCGGCGGGAGACCAACGCGTTCGTCTGGTTGGGGTTGCACGAGCCGAGCCTGGCCGAGATGGCCGGCATCGCCGACACGTACGGGCTGCACGAACTGGCCGTGGAGGACGCGGTCAAAGCGGAGCAGCGGCCGAAGTTGGAGCAGTTCGGTGCGGTCAACTTCCTGGTGCTGCGCACCGCCCGGTACGTGGACCACGAGAAACTGACCAGTGACTCGGACGTGGTGGAGACCGGCCAGGTGATGCTGTTCATCGGGCAGGGTTTCGTGATCAGCGTCCGGCATGGCGACGCCTGCCGGCTGGCCCCGGTCCGGGCCGACCTGGAGCGCAACCGGGACCTGATGACGCAGGGGCCGTGGGCGGTGGCGTACGCGGTGACCGACCGGGTGGTGGACCTCTACCTGGAGGTGGTCGACCGGGTCGAGACCGATCTGAACACCGTCGAAGCGGATGTGTTCTCCCCGGAGGCCAGCGACAAGGTGCACGAGATCTACCAGCTGAAGCGGGAACTGGTGGAGTTCAAACGCACCGTCGCACCGTTGCAGCGACCGATGATGACGCTCACCGCCGAGATCAACGAGGACGTCCCGGCGGAGATCCGCCGTTACTTCCGCGACGTGCAGGACCACCTGAGCCGGGTGGTCGAGCAGGTCAACGCCTACGATGACCTGCTCAACTCGATTCTGCAGGCGCGACTGGCGCAGGTGACGGTGGCGCAGAACAACGACATGCGCAAGATCGCGGCGTGGGCGGCGATCGCGGCGGTGTGGACCGCGCTGGCCGGCATCTACGGCATGAACTTCGAGTTCATGCCGGAGACCGGGTGGAAGTTCGGATATCCGATCGTGCTCGCGTTGATGCTCGGTATCTCGCTGGTGCTCTACCGCTCGTTCCGGCGCAACGGCTGGCTCTGAGACGTCGGATCGCCGTGGCAGGAACCTGCCACGGCGATCCGACACTGCGGGACGACTGCTGCGCCGGTGCTGTCAGGAGCGTCCTCCGTTGCGGGCCGCGGCGGCCGGATCGCTGTCCATCGGGGCGACCGGGTCGCCGTGCGGCTTGCCGCCGGTGGTCGACTTCGGCGCGCCGGACTCGTGGCTCGCGTTGGTCGCGGCCTGCATCGAGTCCAGTGCCTGTCCCGGGTCGTACTCCTCCCACTGGGCGGCACGTCGACGGCGTACCGCGATGGTGCCGATCGCCGCACCGACCGCGAGCACCCCGACGACGACCGGCCAACGGCGGCGGTCGTCGCTCTTGCGTCCGGCCGGGGTGAGCCTGCTCCCCATCGACCTGCCCTTCTTGGCCCCGGTCCTGCCGGTGGCCTTCGACGCGGCCATCGCCTTGAGGCCGGTTCGTTTCGCTGTCTTCATGTTCTTCGCCTTCGCCTTCCTGGTTGCCCGGCCGGCCTGGCGGGCGCCGTCGGCGGCCGCCACCGCGATGGGTGCCAGCGTGGCCATGGTCCACGTCACGCCCTGTGACGCGGAGTCACGCATCCGGTCGGCCGTGGGGGCCACCGCCTCGCGTGCGGCGTGCAGTCGAGGCCCGACGGTGGCCCCCACGCCCCCGGCCGCATGCGTCGCTGCCTGCATGAAATGATCTAGACCCTCGCCGAGTTCCGTTCGGACGAGTTCCCGTCGCCTGGCGCGCCTGGAGATCCTCAACACCGTGGCCTACCTCCTGTGCCGTCGTTACGCCGTCATCCTCCACCTTCGGGTGCCTCCGTGTGACCGGATCGGGCACATGGGAGGATCCGCATGGAACTGACCAACAACTGAGGAGTACCCGTGGCTGAGGCTGTCTACGCCACCCTGCACACCAATCACGGACCGATCCGGTTGGAGCTGTTCGCCAACCACGCACCGAAGACGGTCCGCAACTTCGTCGAGCTCGCGGAGGGGACCCGCGAGTACACCGACCCGCGCACCGGTCAGCCGGGCAGCGGTCCGTACTACGACGGCACCATCTCGCACCGCGTGATCAGCGGTTTCATGGTTCAGATGGGTGACCCGACCGGAACCGGTCGGGGTGGCCCGGGTTTCACGTTCGCCGACGAGTTCCACCCGGAGCTGCGCTTCGACCGGCCGTACCTGCTGGCGATGGCGAACGCCGGACCGGGCACCAACGGTTCGCAGTTCTTCATCACGGTCGGCCCCACGCCGCACCTGAACAACCGGCACACCATCTTCGGCCAGGTCGCGGACCAGGACTCGGCGAAGGTCGTCGACTCGATCGCGACCACGCCGACCAACCCGGCGGACCGTCCGTTGAGCGACGTGGTGATCAGCCGCGTCGAGATCGAACGGGCTAGCTGAAACTCGGTCGGATCCTCGGCCCGTCGTCCCACCACCGTCGTCGCGTGCGGCTAGTGGATCTTGAGGCGGCGGTCGGGGTCCGCGCCGGGTAATCTTGGCGGTCAAGTACTCGGACCGACCGCCGAGATCGGCGCAGTGAGGTGGCACGATGAGTGATCCAGCCCCGGCGGTGCCGGTCTGCTACCGGCACACGTCCCGGGAGACCTGGGTCCGGTGCGCCCGATGTGAGCGGCCGATCTGTCCCGACTGCATGCAGGAAGCCGCAGTCGGGCACCAGTGCCCGGAGTGCGTCGCCGAGGGGCGGCGGACCCAGCGGTCGGCGCGCACTGCCTTCGGCGGCAGTGCCGCCGGCCAGCAGGGTTACGTCACCAAGGCGCTGATCGGCATCAACGCGGTGTTCGCGCTGATCGGTCTGGCGATCTCCGGTGGTGGTTCGCTGCTCGGTGCCGGCCTGTTCTCGGCCGCCGGGACCCTGCACGCCTTCGGCGGCGTGATCGGCCCGGACGTCACGGTGCGCTCGAACGGCGACGTCCTGCTCGGTGCGCTGCCGATGTACGGCGACGTCTTCGTCGGCATCGACGGTGGCGGCGTCTACCGCCTGATCACCGCGATGTTCATCCACTACGGCCTGCTGCACCTGGCGTTCAACATGTGGGCGTTGTGGGTGCTCGGCCGCAACCTGGAGTCGGTGCTCGGGCCGGCCCGGTTCCTGGCGCTGTACCTGGTCGCCGGGTTCGGTGGCAACGTGGCGGCCTACCTGGTCGATCCGGGGGCCTTGTCCGCCGGCGCGTCCACCGCCGTGTTCGGCCTGTTCGCCGGCTTCTTCATCGTGTTGCGCCGACTGAAGCGGGACACCTCGGCGGTCATCGGCATCCTGGTGATCAACCTGGTGCTGACCTTCACCGTGTCCAGTCTGTCGATCGCCGGGCACCTCGGTGGGCTGATCACCGGCGCGTTGGTCGGGGTGATCCTGGCCTACGCCCCCCGGACCAACCGCACGGTGGTGCAGGCAGTCGGCACCGGCGGGGTGCTGTTGTTCCTGGTCCTGCTCACGGTCGCCCGGATAGCGCTGACCAACGCGACCTGATCGGGGGCCGCTGCGCGAGCGCAAGGTGCCTGTCACGGGTCGTCGCGCGAGCGCCGGGGGTGGCTCACCTCCTCGCTGCACGAGTGTAGGGCGCGCAGCGCGGCGGCCACCTCCGCCGGGTCCGTGCCGAGTTCGCCCCGACCGAGCAGGTGCAGCGACTCGCCGGCGTCGATCTCCAACAGTTCGGTGCGTACGCCCCGGTGACCGCGCCGGTCGACGGTGATCGCCTCGATCTGTCCCCAGCCGAGTCGGCGGCGACCGGCGAACCCGGCGACGACCGTGATTCCGTCCGGTCCGGCGGTGATCCGCACCGGCACGAGCAGGTCGCGCAGCGCCCATCCGGTCATGCTCGCGGCGGCAAGGACGGCGAGCGCCAGTCGGACCTGGTCGCCGTCGGCGAGTAGCAGACCTGCCGCCAGGACCGTCGCAGCTCCGATGATCTTCGCCACCGGCAGCTTCAGGGGGACCCGCCAGCTGAGGTCGGCGGGCGGCGGACCGGAGTCTGACCGTGGGTCGGGCTCCGGCCGTCGGTCAGGGTGTCGTCGGTCGTCCGGTTCGGCGCGCACCGCCCAAGGATGCCAGCGGCACGGGCCTCGGCGTAGGATTCAGAAAACCAAGTTACCGGGGAGTAGGCATGAGGGACGCGGTCATCGTCGGAGCGGTCCGGACCCCGATCGGCCGGCGCAAGGGCACGCTGGCATCGGTGCATCCGGTCGAGTTGTCCAGCCACGTGCTGCGTGCGCTCGCCGAACGGACCGGCCTCGACCCGGCAGGCGTCGACGACGTCGTCTGGGGCTGTGTCTTCCAGGTCGGTGACCAGAGCTGGAACATCGGCCGCAGCGCCGTCCTCGCGGCCGGATGGCCGGAGTCGGTGCCCGGGACCACGATCGACCGGCAGTGCGGATCCAGCCAGCAGGCGCTGCACTTCGCCGCCGCGTCGGTCATCTCCGGGCAGGCCGACCTGGTGGTGGCCGGCGGCGTCGAGTCGATGACCCGGGTGCCGATGGGCGCCAGCACCGGCGACGGCCGCCCCTTCGGCGAGCAGGTCCGGGAACGTTACCGTGGGGTCGACGGTACCGACCCGGATGAGCCGGTGCCGTTCAACCAGGGTGTCGGCGCCGAGCTGATCGCCGCCCGGTGGGGCCTGTCGCGTGGCGTGCTCGACGAGTTCGCGTTGACCAGCCACCAGCGGGCGGCAACGGCCCAGGACGCCGGCGAGTTCGACGCCGAGATCGCCCCGGTTCCGGTGACCGGCAGCGACAAGTTCGGTGCCGACGAAGGGATCCGCCGGGAGACGTCGCTGGCGAAGCTCGGCGAGTTGGCGACCCCGTTCCGCACCGACGGTGTGGTGACCGCCGGGTCGGCTTCGCAGATCTCCGACGGGGCGGCGGCGCTGGCCGTCACCACCTCCGAGTGGGCCCAGGCGCACGGCGTACGACCGCTTGCCCGGGTGCACACCGCGGTGGTCGTCGGGGACGACCCGGTGATGATGCTGACCGCGCCGATTCCGGCGACCGCCAAGGCGCTGCGGCGTGCCGGGTTGAGCTTGGACGACATCGGGGTGTACGAGGTCAACGAGGCGTTCGCGCCCGTACCTTTGGCCTGGCTGGCCGAGACCGGTGCCGATCCGGCCCGGTTGAATCCGCGCGGCGGTGCGATCGCACTCGGCCATCCGCTCGGTGCCAGCGGCGCCCGCATCATGACGACGATGCTGCACCACATGCGGTCCAACGGCATCCGGTACGGGTTGCAGACGATGTGCGAGGGCGGCGGGATGGCCAACGCCACCGTCGTGGAAATTCTGTAGTTGAAATTTCACGACTACCCCGAGTCATGGAGGGTTGACGTGTCGTTAACACGACATGGACGTCTTCTCCCGTACGTTCCTGCCGGCAGCGGCGGAGACCGCCGTGCCGATAGCGACAACCAGCCGACACATGCCGGTGCTCCGGCGCTGTGTCTCCCCCAACGAACGCACCGTCCTCGTCGCCCGGTGCCAACGCCCTGACCAGCCAATGCAGGGTGACTACCTGCTGCTTCTCACCAAACGCCGCCTGGTGGTTACCCAGGAGACCATCCTGTGGCGGCGCCTGCGACTGCACCTCAACAGCGAGCTACGGCACCTTGATCACGTCACCTGGACCACCGATCCCCGCGCCGGGATCGTCGAACTCGCGGTGACCGCGATCGACGGGATCCGGGAGCGTTTCCTGATCAAGATCGGTGATCCGGACCGGGCCAGCCACGTCGAAGCGTTGTTCAGCTACGCGTTCCTGGCCCGCCCGGTGGACGCCCGCAGCGCCGCAGCCTGACCTGCCCACTGGAGCACAGACCTCAGGCGCGACCGGGTGACGGACCTCGGCGTCACGGGCCGGCGACCGGCCACTGGGTGACGGACCTCGGCGTCACGGGCCGGCGACCGGTGACTGGATCGAACCGGAGCACGCCGAGCACTTGAGCCAGACCTCCCGGGTGCGGCCGCCGATCAGGGCGAAGGTGAAGGCCTTTCCGGCACCGAGACACTTCTGGCAGATCGGTGGCCGACGCCTCCTCGGTCCCGGCTGATCATCCTTGTCGCCCATGGGGGCAGATTACCGCCCGCGGTCACTCCCGGTGTAAGTCGTTCCTCGCCGTGGCGGTCGTCGCCGGTCCGACCCAGGCCGGGGGACTCGCCACCCCGAGGTAGCCACGGAACTCCAGGGTCCAGCCGACCGGCGTCAACTCCGTGCAGTCGTCCCGGTCCCCGAGGCACACGATGATGTCGACCGATTCAGGGGCAGCCGGTGCTCGATCCGGCAACACCGACTGCAGCGCCACGATCTCGTGATCGGGCAGCAGTAGCCACAACGGATACTCCCAGGTGATGTTCTGCTGCACCAGGCCCACCCGCTGTACGTCGGCCCGCCGTACCTCGCTCGCGGCCCAGCGAAAGTCCGCCGCCCAGTCGGGCCGACGCAGGAACCGCGTCTCCCACGGGTCGGTGCTGAACACCGAGCCGGCACCGACCAGCCGGCGTGGAAAACCGTAGGAGACGGCGAGCACCCCGGACAGCGCCGACGTCGCCAGCACCGTCGCCGCGACGGTGACCGCCACCGACCGGCGGCGACGCGCCTGGTGCCGGTCGTCCGGTGACTCGTCGCGCCGCCGGTGGTCGGTCCGGCGCCGCAACATCGAATCGAGCCAGAGTCCGATCAGCGGGCTGGCCAGGATCAGGCAGAACAGCAGTAGCCGGTTGCCCCACGGTTGCCACTTGATCGTGGCGAAGTAGAGCACCAGTGCGGTTGCCGCCGTCACCGCGTACGCCCGGGCCGTCCCGGAAGACAGCGGAGCGACCAGCCGTGGCCGGCAGAGCGCGAGAACCCCGGCGACCAACGCCAGTCCACCGGCGAGTGGGAAAGCGACCCGGTCCTCGTCGGGATACCACGCCGGCACCGGGAACTCGGTGCGGTGAAAGGTGATCTCGGGATCCTGCGGATCGACGCCGACCGCCTCGGCGACCGCCACGATCGCCGTCGCGGCACCGGCGCGTAGTGGCGCGAATGGCGTGTCCAGCGCGGTATGGCCGATCCGGAGGCCGTTGACCAGGACAGCGGCGGGATCGTGGCGCTGCATCGGGATCGACTCCCGCAGCCGGGGTGGGCCGAGTGGATGGCCGAACTCGTCCGCCACCCGGGCCAGGAACGGGCCTACGAAGACCCCGGCCACCGCCAGGATCGCCAGCGAGGCGGCCCCGGTCCGTAGCACCGCGCCCGGCCGACGCGGCCAACCCGACAGGCGCAACTGGCCCAGTCCCCAGAGCACCAGCATGGGGCCGGCCCCAAGCAGTCCGCTCGTCTTGGTGACCGCCGTCAGTCCGGTCGCGGTACCGAGCGCCAGCACCGCACCGATGGTCGCCGGTCGACGCAGTCCGTCCAGCGCGAGCGTGGCCACACAGCCGGTCCAGGCCGCCACTACCAGGTCCGTCTGGGTGCTGGTCGCCTGGAGCACCACCATGGGGGTGGTGGCGACCGCGAAGGCGGCGATCAGCTGTGCCCGGCGCGCGCCCCCGAGTTGCGCGACGATCCGGGTCACGATCAACAGACAGCCGACGCCGGCGAGCCACTGCACCAGGTTGTGCAGCGCGTCGCCGCCGGTCAGTAGCCGCAGGTGCAGCAGCAGGTACTCGGCTCCCGGCGGAATGGTCACCTGGCGGTGGATGGCGGTCGGCCAGAACTCCAGAGTGCCCTGAGCCGCCCAGTGCTCGACCTTGGGCAGATGGTAGGTCTGCGAGTCGACGTTGTTCGGTTCGGCGAGCAACGCCACGATCAGCTCGATCGACAGCATCGCGCCGATCGTGCCGGCGAGCAGACGTTCGCCTCGGCCGGCCGATGTCCACGCCCGGCCGACCCACCGCCACGACCCGGCGGCCAACGCGCACAGTGCCACGGTGACACGCGGCCGGGACGTCGGCACCGTCCACCGCCACCGTCGAGCCGCCGCGGCGGCGAGCACGACCGGTGCGGTCAGCCAGGAAACGGCGAACGCCCGACTGGTCAGCGCCTCGGCCGCGCCGAGCGACTCCACCGTTACCACGGCGAACCCACCGGTTGTCAGCGCGGCCAGCACCACTGTCCGCCGGCCGGCAGCGACGATCTGAGCTGCGGACGTGCTGCCAGTTGGCCAGGCGAGACAGGCGGCCAGTAGAAACAGCAGTGGCGGGGCGACGAGAGCGATGATCCAGCCGGCTGGCATGGCGGGAAGTACACACCATTGTCGGGCGGTCCGCCGCCCGCACCGCCGACGCACATTGCCCGCTGGCAGTGCTGACCGGCCTGGTGGCCACGACACCAGGCGTGTCGCCGGTCGTACGATCTGGAACTGGCCAGGCTACTCTGGGGCGACTGCCGTTACTTGCGTTCGGAGACTGATCGTGAAGCTCTCGATCCTCATGCCGGTCTACAACGAGGAAGAACGCGTCGGGGACGCCCTCAAGCAGGCCCTCGCCGTGGACTACCCGTGCGAGATCGAGCTGGTCGTCGTCGATGACGGCAGCCGGGACGGCACCGGTGAGATCCTGGGGCGGGTCGACGACGCACGGCTGAGGGTGATCACTCATCCGCGCAACGCGGGGAAGGGCGCGGCGATCCGCACCGCGGTCGATTCCGCCGAGGGTGACTACATCGTGATTCTCGACGCCGATCTTGAGTACGATCCGCAGGACATCCCGAAGTTGCTGGAGCCGGTGCTCGACGGCCGGGCCACCGTGGTCTACGGCAACCGCACCTTTGGCAGCCACAGCGCCTACAGTTTCTGGTACGTGATGGGCAACAAGGCGGTCACCACGGCGGCGAACGTGATGTTCAATTCCTACATCGGTGATCTGGAGACCTGTTTCAAACTGCTGCCTCTGTCGTTGTACCGCTCGCTCGACGTGAAGTCGCGGGGGTTCGGCATGGAGGCAGAGGTCACCGGTAAGCTGCTGCGCCGTCGGATCCGCCCGTACGAGGTGCCGATCTCCTACCGCGCGCGCGGCCGGGAGGAAGGCAAGAAGATCACCTGGAAGGACGGGGTGGAGGCGCTGTGGATTCTCGGCCGGGAGCGCGCCCGTCGCCGGGAGGGCCCGCCAGCCTCCTCCTGACCCACCCCCACCCCCACCCCCGTCCCACCCCCGCGATCTTGCAGTTATCGAGAACATTTGTCCGAATAGTCCGTCGATAATCGCAAGATCGTCGGGATCTTGGAGTCGTGCTCACCGGGTGAGGAAGCGGCCGATCGAGCGGCGCAGGCCGACCGCGTCCAGTCCGTGCCACCGATCGTGATCCGCCGGTCCGCCGTACCGGTGCAGTTCATCCCGGCCGACCCCCAACGCGAGCAATCGGTACGGTCGGTCCGCCAGTGCCTCGCCGACCAGCTGGCTGGACGTGCCGGCAAGGTACGGCTCGACCAGCACCACCACCGGCGTCACCTGATCGGTGAGCATCCGCAGACCGGCCACGTCCAACGGCCGTGGCGTGTTCGTGTACGCCACCGTCACGTCCAGCCCGGCGACCGCCGTCAGCACCGGGTCGAGCATCGGGCCGACCGCGACGACGACCGGGGCTCCCCCGCTGCCCCGACGCACCGTCACCAACCGGCCCGACACCCCGTCACCGTGCTCGCCGCTGTTGGCGCGGGCACTCAGCCGCAGGTAGACCGGATCGTCGCTGGCCGCCGCCGTCCGCAACAACGGTCCGACCTCGCCGGCGTGCCCGGGGACTCGCACCGTCCACGATCCGATGGTGTCGAGCAGCGCGACGTCACCGGGAGACATGTGGGTGCGGCCCTCGGCCGACGCGTCGTACGAGCCACCGATTGCGACCAGCACCGCGCCGACACCCTGATGGTCGAGGTCGAGCTTGATCTGTTCGTACGCCCGATCGACGAGGAACGGGGCGTACGAGTGGGCGATCGGGCGTAGCCCGGTCAGCGCCAGCCCGCCGGTCACGCCGATCATCAGCTGCTCCCGGATGCCGACGTTGAGCACCCGGTCCGGGTGCCGCCGGGCGGCCGGGGCGAACAGTTCGAACGAGATGTCGGCTAGCACCAACGCGGTACGCGGATCGGTCTCCAGCAGCCCGGTGGTGGCCCGGGCGAACGCCTCACGCATCGCGGTCCTCCGATCCGCGTGCGGCGTACTTGGCCGGCATCCGGGCGACCACCACGTGCGGGCGGGTACCGTCGTGCCCGGTCAGCGCGGTCACCAACGCGTCGTGATCACGCCCGTCGACGGTGGCGGCGGTCCAGCCGTTGACGGTGAACCGGCTGGCCAGCCCGCCGGGCCAGCCGTGAGTGGCCGAGTCGTTGTCGACCACCACCACGGTCAGATCCGCCAGGGGCCGGCTGCCGGCGTACGCGATCGCCTCGTGGTTGGCGCCTTCGTCGAGTTCGGCATCGCCGACCAGGACGTACACCCGGGCACCCGCCGGACTTCCGGAGCCCGGCGTCAGGCCCTGGGCGCGCAGGCCGAGCAGCATGCCGACGCCGAGGCCGAGCCCGTGCCCGAGCGAGCCGGATCCGATCTCCACCCCGGGCACCAGCAGCCGGTCCGGGTGGTGCCCGAGCGGGCTGTCCGGCCCGGCCAGGTCGTCGAGCCAGGCTTCGGGGATGAACCCCTTCGCGGCGAGTACGGCGTAGAAGGCCGCCGGCCCGTGCCCCTTGGACAACAGGAACCGGTCCCGGTCGGCGGCGTCGACAGTCTGCGGGCTGATCCGCAGAATCTGGTCATAGAGGACCCAGAGCACGTCCAGTGTCGAGTTGGAGCTCGGTTCGTGCTTCTCGTCGCCGGTCACCCGACGCAGCAGCGGTGTCAGCGCCGCGTACCCGGTGACCGGCGGTGGGCCCGTCGGGGCGATCGGATTCGCTACCGATGTCGTCATGCCACTACCCTGCAACCTCAAGTAGGCTTTAATTCAAGGGCGGTGTGATGCAGAAGGCATTGACCATCGGCGAACTGTCCGTGCGCTGCGGGGTGGCGCCGTCCGCGCTGCGCTACTACGAGCAGCTCGGGCTGATTCGGGCTGACCGCACCGGCGGCAACCAGCGCCGCTACGAGCGCAGCGAACTGCGCCGGGTCGCCTTCATCCGGATCGCCCAGCAGATCGGGGTGCCGCTGGAGGAGATCAAGGCGGCGCTGGACGAGTTGCCGGCCTCGCGTACACCGAACAAGGCCGACTGGGCACGGCTGTCCCGCCGCTGGCGGACCCGGCTCGACGAGCGGATCGCGCTGCTGCACCGGCTCCGGGACAACCTGACCGGCTGCATCGGCTGCGGCTGCCTGTCCCTGCAGAGCTGCACGCTGTACAACCCGGCGGACCGGCTCGCCGACCGTGGCCCCGGCCCGCGCATCCTGCTCGACGGCGAGAGCCAGCCCTGAGTCAGCCCTGAGTCAGCTCAGGGCTGACTCCTCCCCGGCGACCAGGAGCACCTTGCCCAGGTGGTCGCTGCCCTCGACGACTCGGTGCGCCCGCGCGGCCTGGGACAGCGGCAGCCGGCGGTCGATCACCGGCCGGATCGCCCCCGAGGCCACCAACGGCCAGACCTGGTCGTGCACCCGCCGGACGATCTCCGCCTTCTCCGCGATCGGCCGCGACCGTAGCGCGGTCGCGAAGATCGTGCCGCGCTTGGCCAGCAGCGCGCCGAGGTTCAACTCGGCCTTGCGCCCGCCCTGCAGCCCGATGATCACCAATCGGCCGCCGGTGGCCAGCGTCTCGACGTTGCGCTCCAGGTAGCCGGCGCCGATGATGTCCAGGATGACGTCCACCCCGCCGTCGCCGTCGCCGGTCAGCTTCCGGGCGCGGGCGACGAAATCCTCCGCCGTGTAGTCGATCGTGTGGTGGGCACCCAACGCCCGTAGCTGCTCGTGTTTGGCCGCCCGGGCGGTGGTCAGCACCACCGCACCGAGCGCCGCCCCGAGCTGGACAGCGAACGTGCCGATCCCACTGCCACCGCCGTGCACCAGCAGCGACTCGCCGGCCCGCAGCCCGGCCAGCTTGACCACGTTCGACCAGACCGTGCAGGCCACCTCGGGCAGTGCGGCCGCGTCGACCAGGCTCAACCCGGCCGGCACCGGCAGCAGCTGACCGGCCGGCACCGCGACCCGCTCGGCGTACCCGCCGCCTGCCAGCAGCGCGCAGACCTGGTCGCCGACCCGGTGGTGGGAGACCTCCGCGCCGACCTCGCTGATCACCCCCGAACATTCCAATCCGAGGTACGGCGGGGCACCCGGCGGCGGCGGATAGCGGCCCTGCCGTTGCAGCAGGTCGGCCCGGTTCACCGCAGTGGCCGCGACGTCGACGATCACCTCATTGGGGCACGGGGTCGGGTCGGGCACCTCGGCCCAGACCAGGGCGTCGGGGCCACCGGGCTGCGGGACAGTGATCGCATGCATGGGATCAGTCTTACCGCTTCTGGACGCCCGCCGCCCGGTCAACGGGTCCGCGGCGGCTACCGCCGCGTAAACCATGGGCTCAGGCGGCCGTTTCGTGCTCGTGGCACACTAGGGCGCATGCGGCGCGGGTGCCGGCCGTTCCCGGCTCCGTCGCACCGGGAGGGCTCGCCTAGTGGCCGATGGCGCTGGTCTTGAAAACCGGTAAGGGGAGAGATCCTCTTCGTGGGTTCGAATCCCACGCCCTCCGCTCCAACGAGCAGAAACGTCCCTGGCCAGCGCGAATGCCGGCCAACAGGTGTGACGATGAGTGGTGCTCGGGTTTCCCCCACCGGCACTGGCCGAAGACGGTAACAAGTGCCCGTACCGGGGCGAAACTGTATACGATCGGGTTGCCATGCAACTACTGAGAGTCGTCTCGGCGGTCCCTGGCCGGCGGGACGGGTGGGTCCGCAAGGTCAGGCGCTGGTGGGCGGGCCAAGGCCAGCAGCCACCGGGGTGGACCGGCAGACCCGAGTAGGTCCGGCCGGCCGGCGGCATCGGTGCTCGGGTTGGCATCGCGACCGGCCCGGCACCCACGAAGAGCCGGCGGGACGCCGGGGGTGCCGGCAGTACCAGCACCGCGACGATCAGCGCGAGGGCAGGCACGCCGGCCGGGCCGCCGACCGCGAAAAAGCTGATCGGAGACCGGATCGGACTCGGCGTAGCCGCAACGGTCAGCGGAACCAGCAGAGCGGCGGCGGCGGTCACCTGGAGCCGGACCGCGACCGTGGCGACGCCGGCCGGCGAGGTCGGGTGGGTTCGACATCGGGGCGGGCGGATTTCCAGCAGGGTGGGGCGGGCGGCACGGTCACGGCGCGAACCGTACTGATCGGCCGACCCGACGGCTCCGGCCGACCGATCGCCTGTCCATAGTCGAGTGGTCGAGTGCCGGCGCGGACGTGATTGCCGATTCGTCGGATGGACCACTCGGCCGATCGGACCAATCACGCGCACCGAGTCCGCCTGGCGGAACGGGGCGTTGAGCTGCCCCGACAGCCGCGACGTATGTTTCGCCAACATTTCATGTAACACAGGTCGCACCAGGGGGTCACGGTGATGCAAACGGCGCACGATCGGCGTTTCTTCGTCGGCACGGACATCGGTGGCACCTTCACCGATCTCGTCGTGCTTGAGGACGGCGCGCCGCCCCGGCTGTTCAAGTCACCGACGACGCTTCCCGACAGGTCCGGCGGCGTGCTCGCCGCACTGGAGCTGGCGGCCGAGGCGTACGGCCTTGATCTGCTGGAGTTCACCCGGCGTATCGACCACTTCGCCCACGGCACTACGGCAGCGACCAATGCGCTCATCGAACGCAAGGGCGCGCCGACCGCGTTGCTGACCACGCGCGGCTTCGCGGACACGCTGTTGATCCAGCGAAGCATGACCTCCTGGGTCGGGCTCGGCGCGGCGACCGGGCACTACAGTCGCCGTCGGAACCCGGAGCCGATCGTGCCCCGGGCCAGCATCGTCGAGGTCACCGAACGGATCGACTCGGCGGGCCGCGAGGTGGTGTCGCTCGACCTGGCTGCGGTTCGCGCGGCTCTGGTCGAGATGCGCGATGGCGACACCGAGGTCGGGGCATTGGCGGTCAGCCTGCTCTGGTCGTTCGTCAACCCGGCGCACGAACGCGCGCTGGCCGAGTTGATCAAGCAGGAGTGGCCGACGGCGTACGTGACGTTGTCGCACCAGGTGGCCCCGGTGATCGGCGAGTACGAGCGGACCGCCACCACGGTGATCAACTCTTACCTCGGTCCGGTGATTCGGGACTACGTGAACCTGCTGGAGACGCGGCTGCGGCAGGCCGGCTTCACCGGCGAGTTGTCAATCATGGACTCGGGCGGCGGCGTGATGCGGGCCGGCGACGCGGCCGCCCGAGCCGCGTCGATGCTCACCTCCGGCCCGGCCGGTGGAGTGCTCGCCTCCGTGGCGCTCGCCCGCCGGCTCGGTCACCGCAATGTGATCACCAGCGACATGGGCGGGACGAGCTTTGACGTCGGCCTCATTGTCAACGGCGAACCGTTGGTGGAGCGAATCAGCGAGGTGGGCAACTATCACCTGGCACTGCCTCGGATCAAGGTCCAGGCGATCGGCGCGGGCGGCGGTTCGATCGCGTGGGTGGACGAGGTGGGTGCACTGGTCGTCGGTCCGGAGAGCGCCGGGTCGGTGCCCGGCCCCGCATGCTACGGCCGGGGCGGCGAGCGGCCCACCGTCACCGATGCCGACGTGGTGCTTGGGATCATCGACCCAGACCACTTCCTTGGCGGCCGGATGAAGCTGGACCGCCCCGCCGCGGAGGAGGCCATCCGCCGGCACGTCGCGGAGCCGCTGGGCATGTCGGTGACCGATGCCGCCGCCGGCATCCGGCAGGTCGCCGACAACCAGATGGCAGACCTCCTGCGCAAGGTCACCGTCGAGCAGGGCCATGACCCGCGCGACTTCGTGATCTACGCCTACGGTGGTGCCGGCCCGACCCACGCCTACGCGTATGCCGAGGCCGCCGGCATCGGCACTCTGGTGGTGCCCCCGACGGCGACGGTCCACTCCGCGTTCGGGACGGTCATCTCCGATCGTTACCGGGCGGTGCAGACCACCGACCCGCAGCGTACGCCGCCCGGCGCCGATGACCCGGCGGCCCATCTGGACAGCGACCGCATCGCGGCAACCTTCGCGACACTCATCGACCGCTGCCACGCCGACCTCGACCGCGATCCGCGAGCCACCTTCACGCGCATCGTCTACCTCAAGTTCCGCCGGCAGACCCAGGAACTTCCGGTGGTCGTGCCGGCAGGCCCGCTCGACGGGCAGATGGCTCGGCACCTGGTCGAGGACTTCCTGGCCAGTTACGAACGAATCTACGGCGCGGGCACCGCGTTGCGCAGCGCCGGGCTTGAGCTGCTCACCCTGCGGGTGGAGGGGCGGGTCCGGGTGACCGAGCTGGCCGCCGCGGCGCCGCAACGGCGCGGAACGCTCGCCGCGGCGGTGCTCGGACAGCGTTCGGTGCATTTTCCGGAGACCGGGCTGGTGCCGGCCACCGTCTACCGCGGCGAGTCGGTCGGGCCGGGCCTCTCGCTGCCCGGCCCGGCAGTCCTGGAATTCGCCGGCACCACCGTGGTCGTCGGCCCTCGCCAACAGGCCGATGTAGACGACGACGCCAACCTGGTGATCACCGCTCGGGAGGATTCATGACCACCGTCAGCTCCACCGGACCCGCTGGCCACTCCACCGCCGGCCGGGACGTGGACCCTGTCACCTTCGAGGTGATCCGGCACCGGCTGCTGGCCATCACCGACGAACAGGGCGCCGTCCTGTCCGCCATCTCCGGCTCGCCCCACGTCACCGAGGCGAGCGACTACAACGTCGGGCTCTACCTGCCGGACGGCTCGGTAGCCGCGATGGGCCGCACCATTCTGCTGCACTCCGCGTCGATGGCCGCGATCACTCGGCACGTGATCGCCGACTGCGGCGACGATCCCGGCATCGCGGCCGGCGACATGTTCATCGTGAACGACCCGTGGAAGGGTGCCGTCCACGCTCCCGACCTCGGCATCGTCGCCCCGATCTTCTACGAAGGTGAGTTGCTGGCCTGGAGTGGCGCGATGTGCCACATGGTCGACGTGGGCGCCATGCAACCCGGTGGGTTCTGCTCTGCGGCGACCGAGTCGTTCCAGGAAGGGCTGCAGCTTCCGCCGACGAAGCTGATCGACGGTGGCCGGACCCGCACCGACGTGTGGAACATCGTCCTGGCACACACCCGGATGGCGAGCACCGCGAACCTGGACCTTCGCGGCCTTGTCGCAGCCAACCACACCGCCGTACGGGCGATGACCGAACTGGCCGACCGGTACGGCGCCGCGACGGTCCGCAAGGTCATGTCAGGCCTGATCGAGCTCTCCGAGACCCGGCTGCGCAACCGGCTCCGTGAACTGCCGGACGCCACCGTCCGGTCCCGGGCCTACCTGGACAACGACGGCGGGCTTGCGGCCAGCGAGGTCGACGCGGTCTACGACGTGGACCTGGTGCTCACCAAGCAGGGCGATCAGCTGCACTTCGACTATTCCGGCTCGTCACCCCAGGCAACCGGGTACATCAACTGCACCCGATCCGGCCTGATGGCTGGAGTCGCCGCGGCGTTGCTGCCGACCCTGGCCTTCGACTCGCCCTGGAACGAGGGGTTGTTCCATCCGGTCGAGGTGCACGCGCCGGAAGGGCTGATCATCAACGCCCGCCGACCTGCGCCGGTGAGCGGTGGCGTGCTCGAGGCCGCCTGGCTGGTGGAGATGACAGCGGTGGAGTGCCTGTCCCGGCTGGCGGCCTGCTCCGACGATCTGATCGGCGAGGCTCAGGCCGCGCCGGCCGGTGGACCCGACCAGTTCGTGCTGACCGGCACCAACTCGCACGGCGAGCACTTCACCCACGTGATCCTCGACTGTCTCGCCACCGGTGGCGGCGCGTACGCACATCGGGACGGGGTCTGGACCCAGGGGCAGCACAACATCGAGCGGCAACGGATCGCCAACGCCGAGACCGTGGAGTTGGACATGCCGTTGCTGTACCTGTGGCGGGGCTTGGTGACCGACTCCGGTGGGGCCGGCCGGCACCGCGGCGGGCAGAGCATCGGGGCACACTACGCCGTGCACGGCAGCGACGACGTCAGCGCCGTCTGCTCCGGGCACGGCTGGTTGGCACCGAACTCCACCGGGCTGTTCGGCGGCTACCCGTCCGGCCCGAACGGTCGGCGCCTGGTCCGCGATAGCGACCTGCCGGAGCGACTGGCCGGTGGGGAGATTCCGGACCCGGAGACGCTCACCGGTGATCGGCCGCCGATGCGGGGCCGGGCCGGGAAGTTCCGGCTCGGCGCGGCATCGACGCTCAGCTATACCCATCAGGCCGGCGGTGGTTGGGGAGACCCGCTGGAGCGCCCGATCGAGGCACTGCGGGTGGACCTCCGGCAAAGGGCTGTCAGCCCGGAGGCAGCCGTCCGACTCTACGGTGCGGTGCTCGACGCGGACGGCGAACTCGACGCAGCGGCGACCGCAGACCACCGGAGCCGGCTGCGTGCCGAGCGCCGGGCCTGGCCGGCGGCTGAGGCGTTGCCGGCACAACCCGCCGCCGACGGCCGGCGGCGGCTGGGTCCGATCGGTGACCGGTTGGAGCGGATCGAGGTCGACGGGGCGCGCTACGTCGCCTGCCACTGCGGCACCGTGCTGGCTCCGCTGGGCCAGTCGTGGCGTCGCCGGGCAGCCTGCCTGGTGAGTACCGACGTGCACCAGTTCAGCCCGGCCACCCGGCTCGCCGAGGAGTTGGAGATCCGGCAGTACGCCTGCCCCGGTTGCGGACTGCTGCACGCCACCGACGTGAGCCGGCGCGACGCCGACCTCGCCACCGACATGACCTTCGCCGATCGCGCGCCGGCCTCGGCGGTGGTGCGCTGATGGGGACCGTGGCGTACGCGGCGGCGACCTCGCACGTCGGCGCGATCATCAAGAACCCGTTGGGAGGCGCCGACCGGTCGCGGGCACTGCACGATGCGTGGCAGCGGATGGACGAGGCCATTGGTCGGGCCGACCTGACAGCGATGATCGTGGTAGGCACCGACCACTACGAGACCTTCGGGCTCGACAACTACCCGACGTACTGCCTCGGCCTGGCCGACCGGTACGAGGGTTGGGGCGAGTTCGGCACTCCGGACGGCACCTTCCCGGGCGCGCCCGGGGTCGCCCAGGCGCTGTTGGCCGGGTTGGTGGAGCGCGGCTTCGACTCCGCCCGCTCGCACACCATGCGGCTGGACCACAGCTTCACGGTGCCGTTGACCAAGCTTCCGAACGCGGCGCGCGCCGGAGTCGTTCCGCTCTTCCTCAACTGCAACACGCCGCCGCTGCCGTCGCTGCGGCGTTGCCTGGAGTTGGGCAGGGCGATCGGTGCGGCCGTCGCGACGTTGCCCGCCGACACCAGGGTCGGGGTACTGGGCACCGGCGGCATCTCGCACTGGGTCGGCCTACCTCGGTTCGGTGAGATCAACGAGGAGTTCGACCGGGACTTCGTGTCGTGCCTGCGGGACGGTCGTTTGGAGCCGATCCTCGCACTGTCAGACGAGGAGATCCTGGAAAAGGCCGGCAATGGGGCACTGGAGATCCGGACCTGGCTGGTGGCCGCGGGCGCGACCGCTGGTGCGGGGGAGCCCGCGCCGGGAACGCTGCTGGCGTACGCGCCGATGGCCGAGTGGGCGATCGGCGCCGGGATCATGGAGTTCGTGCGATGAGCCTCGTGGAACTCAACCGGCTGGCCTGGGACCTGGAACACGAGTCCGGTCTGCTGGCCCGGGTTCGGGACGGCCTTCTCGACGGCTACGCGCTCGACGAGGAGGAGGCCCGCGCGGTGCGCGACCGGGACTCCTGGAAGCTGCTGGCCCAGGGGATGAATCCGGTGGCGCTGCGGAACCTGATGGTGATGCTCGGCGTCCCGCACGCCGAGATGTACCCGCCCCGGGACACGCCGTGACCGCCCCGCTGCTGTCGCTGCGTGGCGTGAGCAAGTCCTTCGGGGGCGCTCGCGCTCTGATCGACATAGATCTGGATCTGCACGCTGGCGAGGTCCACGCCCTGCTGGGGATGAATGGCGCCGGCAAGTCGACTCTCGTGGAGATCATTTCCGCGTCGCTGACGCCGGATACGGGGACCCTGTCCGTGGCGGGCGAACCGGCCGGCCCACTCACTCCACGACGGGCCCGGCAGATCGGCATCACCACCGTGCACCAGCGCCGGTCCCTGGTTCCGTCGCTTTCCGTCGCCGAGAACCTGTTGCTCGGCCGGCTGCCGCGTCGAGGCCCGTGGGTGCGCTGGGACGAGATTCGGCGGTCGGCCCGCGCGGCACTTGACGACATCGGGGTACGGATCGATGTCACCGCCCCGGTCCGGACGCTCCCTGCGGCCCAACAGGTGCTGGTGGAGATCGCCCGGGAGGTGCACGCCGGCGGCAGGGTGCTGATCCTCGACGAGCCGACCGCCGCCCTCGGTGGCGGCGACGCTGCCCATGTCCACGAGCTGGTCCGCACCCTCAGCCAGCGGGGAGTCGGCATCGTCTACGTCTCGCATCACCTGGACGAGGTGCTTGCCCTCGCCGACTCGATAACCGTGCTGCGCGACGGCCGCCGGGTCACCACCGTGCCGGCCGAGGGCACCACCGTTTCTGACCTGGTGACCTCGATGACCGGCGGCAAGGCCGACATCGGCCAACGCCGGCCGGCCGTCGAGCCCGGGCCGGTGGTGCTGGACCTGGTCGGAATCGGCACCGGCGACAGGCTGCGTGAACTCAACCTTCAGGTCCGCGCCGGGGAGGTGGTCGGCGTACTCGGTCCAGCCGGCGATGGCCAGTCCCAGCTATTCGGCCTGCTCTCAGGCACCCGTCGCCCGCGCACCGGGAGCATCCTGGTGGACGGCCGGCCGGTACGGCCGGGCAGCGTACGTGACGCGCTGCGGCACGGCATCCGGTGCGTCACCGGGGACCGGCTCGCCCTGGGCCTGATTCCCGAGCTCTCCGTGGACGAAAACGTCACGCTGGCCACCCGGGCGCTGTCGGGCCGGCCGTTCGTGCGCTGGCCGGCGCTGCACGCCATGGCCGCCGAGGCCCGCGACCGCTACCGGGTCGTCAGCATCGCCGCCGACCCGCCGGTCCGGGCACTCTCCGGCGGCAACCAGCAGAAGGTTCTCCTGGCCAAGTGGCTGCCGACGGGCGGGCGGGTCTGTCTGCTGGAAGAACCGACGAACGGGGTCGACGTCGCGGCCAAGGCCGAGATCCACGAACTGGTAGAGGGTCTGGCCGCAGATGGAACAGCGCTCCTGCTGACCTCCTCCGACGTCGACGAGGTGCTGCGGCTGGCGGATCGGGTGGTGGTGATCCGGGGCGGCGCGGTAGTGGCCGAGCGCACCGTGGCGCAGACCAGCAGGGACGAACTGGTGACCATGACGGCCGGAGGGACAGCAGCATGACAACGTCGGCGCTCAACAAGCGGACCCGGCTCGCGGTGCCGGGCGGGTTGACCCACCATGCCGGCCTGATCGGCCTGCTGATCGTTCTGGCGATCTTCACCGCGACCCAGTCGGACGCCTTCCTGACGGGGCCGAACCTGCTGAATGTCATCCGGCAGATCTCCGTGGTGGCCGTGCTCGCCGCGAGCCTCACCCTGCTGATGACGGCCGGCGGTATCGACTTCTCCCTGGCCAGTCTCGCCGGAGTCAGTGCCGGGGTGCTCGCCCGGCTTCTCGAGGCCGGCGTGTCAGAGCTGACGGCAGTGGCGCTCACGGTCGGTGTGGGCATCACCGTCGGCCTGCTCAACGGCGCGATCATCACCGCCTCGGGAGTAGCGCCGTTCGTGGTCACGCTCGGCACCGCGACAGCGTTGGAGGGCGTCGCGCTCCTGGTCATCCGTGGGCAGAGCATCTCGATCGGGCAGAACCTGTCCGGCCTCGGCTTCGGTGACGTGGTGGGCATTCCGGTGTTGTCGCTGATCGCGCTCGCGGTCTGCGTCGGGGTGGGATTGGTGATGCGCTACACCACGATCGGCCGGCACGCGTTCGCGATCGGTGGGAACGAGGCCGCCGCACGGCTGTCCGGCGTCCCGGTGACCGGTGTGAAGCTGGCCCTCTACGGACTCAACGGAGCGCTCGCCGCCATCGGCGGCACGATGCTGCTGGCCAGGCTGGGAGCGGCCAGCCCGGGCACCGCCGGGTTGCACCTGGAACTGACCGTGGTCGCCGCCGTGGTGATCGGTGGAACGGCGCTGGCCGGTGGCAGCGGCACGATCATCGGCACCGTCCTCGGCGTGATCCTGCTCGGGGTGGTAGCCAACGCGCTGAATCTTCTCCAGATCGACTCCTACTACCAGCAGGTCTCCGTCGGCGCCGTGCTGCTCGTCGCGGCTGTCGCCAATCAGGTACGTCGCCGGCACAGCGGCTGATCTGGTGCCGTTGCCCGGCCGTAGACCGTTTTCCCGTACGACCACACTGGTCCGTCTTTGAGAGGTTGACCGCTATGACAAGAAAGAACAGATTCTTCATCGGGGTTGCCGTCGCCGCCCTGACGGTGTCGGCCTCGGCCGGCTGCGGTAGCGACGACGCAACCGTCGACTCCGGTGGCCAGGAGGGATACCGGATCGGCTTCGTGAACGGCAATACCATCCAGTTCCACACTTGCCTGGAGAAGTCGGTACGGGCGCAGGCCGAGGCAATGGGCGTGGAACTGCTGGTCGTCAACTCCGCCGGTGATCCCGCCAAAGAGATCTCCAACGTGGAAGACATGATCATCAAGCAGGTCGACGCGATCATCGTGCAGACCGTCAACATCGATGCTCAGCAGGGCGATGTCGACCGGGCCAACCGCGCCGACGTCCCGATCTTCCTGACCTCCGTGGCGGCTGTCGATCCCAACAAGATTCTCGGCGCGGCCACCACCGACGTGGAACACGCCGGCACCCTGCTCGGTCAGTGGGTGGCCGAGGACGGCGGCCAGGAACCGGCAGAGATCGCGATCATCGGCGGCGCCCCCGGCGCCTCGGCCGACCTGATGAACAAGGGGTTCAAGGCAGCTCTCGGAGACGGTCAGCAGGTGGTCTTCGAGCAGCCGGCGCTGTGGCAGCGGGCCAAGGCGCAGGAGGTCGCGGAGAACCTGCTGCAGGGCAACCCCGGCATCAAGTACCTCTTCGTCCACAACGAGGACATGGCGTTCGGCGCGCTCTCCGCGCTCCGAGCCGCCAACCGCGACGACATCAAGATCGTCACGATCAACGGCACCGACGACGGCCTTGCGGCGATCCGCGACGGCCAGATCTCCGCGACGATCAGCCAGCCGCCGCGCCTGATCGGCGAGATGGCCATCGATGCAGTGGTGTCCCTGCTCGACGCCGAGAACGGCGGGTCCGGCCCGGCTGCCCCCAAGGTGCAACAGATCCCCGACCAGCTCATCACCAAGAGCAACGTGGATCAGGCTCCGCAGTACTGCCTGTAGCCCAAGCCCGGTGACGGAAGGCTTCTGATGATCGACCTCGATGATGACTCGGACCGTCGGCGGGGCGTGCGCTCGGTGGCGCGGGCGCTGGACATCCTGACCGCGTTCAGTACCGCCCACCCGAGGTTGCACCTGTCCCAGCTTGCGGAGGCCGCCGGGCTGCCGCGCCCGAGCGCCCACCGGATCGCGGTCACGCTTGTCGAACGGGGCTTCCTCCGGCAGGACCCGGACGGGGCGTACCTGCTCGGCATCCGGTTGCTCGAACTGGGCAACCAGGTCTCGGAGAGCTCCGCCCTGACCCACCTGACCCAGCCGGCGGCCGACGAGTTGGCTCGGATCACCGGCGAGACCGTCCTGACGGCCGAGGTTGACTGGTCGGACTGCACGTTGATCATCACAGGCAAGCGTCAGGCGGCCCACCCGCTGGCCGTGTCCTCCCCAGTTGGTCGGCGCTCGGTGCTCGGCGGTGGATGCATCGGCAAGGCGGCTCTGTCCGGGCTGCCACCCGAGCGGGTCGCCGAGATCGTGCCCCGGCTACGACTGACCCGGCGCACCCCACGGGCGATCGTCGACCATCAGGAGCTCTGCGCCGAGGTCGAGGTGAGCCGCGCCCGGGGCTACGCGATCGAGTCCGGCGAGTATCTGGTCGGCGTGGCCGGGGTCGCCGTACCGGTGACGGTCGACGGCCGGGTCGCGGGGGCGCTCGCCGTCATCGGTCCCGCGTCCCGGTTCATGCGCCGCCAACTCGACCGGACCGGGCAACTGGTCCGGCAACAACTCACCTCCGCGTCCCCGGGCGAACGGCGTCCGGTGGCAACCGCGATCGAACCGGAAGGATGGGAACACCTGTGAGCCCCAACGAGACACCCGGTTGGGTCACCTTTCCCAGCGGGACCGACCAGATCCAGGGCTACCTGGCCCTGCCCGAACCGCGCGCCGACCGGCTCCCTCCCGTCGTGCTGATGGCGCACGAGAACCTCGGCGTCACCGAGCACCGGCAGGACGTCACCCGCCGCTACGCGGCGCAAGGATTCGCCTGCCTGACCGTGAACATGTTCAGCCGCGTCGGTGGCCGACCCCCACAGGACTACACCACTGTGGAGGAGCGACGTGCCAAGGCGTTCCTGGCGGCGACCGACGAGCAGGCCGTACCCGACTTCGAGGCTGCGCTCGACTACCTCGCCGGGCGCGGCGACGTGGACACCTCTCGGGCCGCTGCCGTCGGCTTCTGCCTCGGCGGCGGGACGGTACTGGTCTGGGCGACCCGGACGGACCGGCTGCGGTGCGTCGTGCCGCTCTACGGCCTGCCGGTGCTGCCACCGGAGTACTCCCCGACCGGGCGACCACGCTCCCGGATCGAGGCCGCCGAGTCGGTCCGCTGCCCGGTTCAGGCCCACTACGGGCAGGCGGACCAGTTCATCCCGCTCGACGAGGTCCGCCAACTCAAGCAGGCGTTGGCCCGCAGCGGCCAGTCCACCGAGCTGCACCTGCATCCGGACGCCGGGCACGCGTATCACGACGACACCCATCCGAACTACCACTCCAAGGCGGCCCAGGAAACCGACCGGCTCACGTTCGACTTCCTGCACGCGCACCTCGACCGGTGAGGCGCCGGCCGTGATGACGCTCTGGACCGAACTGCTCGGCGCCGAGGTGCGCTGGGTCGACGCAGGCGGTGTGCGCACCCGAACAGTGACCCAGGGCGACGGCCCGCCGGTGCTTCTCCTGCACGGTCGGGGCGGGCACCTGGAGACCTGGTCGCGCACCCTGCCGGCGCTGTCCCGGCGCCGCCGGGTGATCGCGGCCGACCTGATCGGCCACGGACTGACCGCCGCACCGCCCGGCGAGTACTCCGTCGACCGGCTGCTCGGCCACGTCGTGGACCTGCTCGACGCGCTCCGGCTGCCCCGTGTCGACCTGGTGGGACAGTCACTCGGCGGCTGGGTAGCGGCCCTGCTCGCGATCACCCGACCGGAGCGGGTCGACCGGCTGGTCCTGGTCGAACCGGCTGGGCTGCAGTCCGAGCAGGAACGGCTCGACGACCCGAGGGTACGCGCGGCGTACGAGCGCGGCGGTCGGGCCTTCGCCGAGGCGAGCGGAGACAACGTCCGGACCCGGCTGACCGGCCTGTTGGCCGACCCCGACCTGGTCACCGACGAACTCGTCGAGGTCCGGCGCCGGCTCTACGCTCCCGACGCCGCGCGGGCGGTCCACCAGTCCGTCCGCCGCGCCGACAACAGTCGTTGGCTGCTCACCCCCGAGCAGCTGACCAACGTCGCGTCACCGGTGCTACTGGTGCACGGCGAGTCCGGCCATCTCCCGACCACCGTGCTGCGCGCGGCCGTCGCCGCGCTTCCCCGGGCCCGGTTGCGAACCGTGCCCGGCACCCGGCAGTGGCCGCACTACGAACGTCCGGACCTGGTAAATCCCGAGATCGAGAAATTCCTTGAGGAGAACGATGACATTCTGGCTTGACGCGCTCGGCGCGGAGGTGCGGTTCCGGGACGCGGGCGGCTGGCGTACCCGATCGATCGAAGCCGGTGATGGTGAGCCGGTCATCATGATGGGCGGCCTGACCGGGCACGCCGAGGGCTTCATCCGCAACGTGCTGCCGTTGGCGGAGCGCGGCCTTCGGGTGTACGCGATCGACTGCCTGGGGCACGGGCTCACCGCACGACCCACCGATGTCACGTACCACACGCCGGTCTTCGTGGACCACCTGCTGCGGTTCCTCGACGCGATCGGCGCGCCCCGGGCACACCTGGTCGGTCAGTCACTCGGGGGATGGGTCGCGATGTGGGCGGCGCTGCACCACCCGGACCGGGTGGGCCGGGTGGTCTCCGTCACCGGCGCCGGCCTGCTGCTCGACGACGAGGAGAGCCGCCGGGAAAGCGAGCGGGTGCACCAGCGGGTCGGCGACGTGACCCGGCGTGCCGCCCAGGCTCCGACGCTGGACAGCGTGCGGAAGCGGCTGGAGTGGCTGATGCACGACCCGTCGACCGTCACCGACGAACTGGTGCAGACAAGGTACCGGTACTACACGTTGCCCGGGAGCCAGGAGGCGATGGCGAAGCTGATCGCCGAGCAGCCCGGTGAGGAGAACCGGCGCTACCTGCTACGCGAAGCCGACCTGCGACAGATCCCGCACGAGACCCTGGTGCTCTGGAGCGAGCACAATCCGACCACGCCCGCCACGGTCGGGGAACGGGCCAGCAAGCTCCTGCCGGCCGGGTCGTTCGCCCTGATCGAGGCCGCCGGTCACTGGCCGATGTTCGAACAGCCGGCGGCGTTCAACCGGGTCGTCGGTGACTTTCTGGCCCGGCCGTGACGCGGCCCGTCGCGGCACCGGCGGAACAGGTCGCCCAGGGCTGCCGGGTGCTCGCCGCCAACGGTCATTCGGATCTGGTGTGGGGTCACCTGTCCCTGCGCGACCCGACCGGCGCCGGGATCTGGATGAAGGCGGCCGGGTACGGCTTCGAGGAGGTCGACGCGGACGGGGTGCTCCTGCTCGACTCCGCCGGAACCGTGCTGCCGCTTCCGCAAGCGGGGTCGCGGGCTGCGGGCCGGCGGCACCTCGAGTATCCGATCCACACCGAGATCCTGTCCCGACGGTCTGATGTGAACGCTGTGGTGCACAGCCACGGCGAGGCGGCCGTCACCTTCGCCGCCACCGGCCACCCGCTACGCCCGCTGGCACACGAAGGCACCCTGTTCAGTCCACCAGACATCGCCCGGTTCACCACCACCGGCGACCTGATCCGAACCCCGGAGCAGGGGGCGGCGGTGGCCGAGGCGCTAGGTGACCGCAACGCCCTCCTGCTGCGCCATCACGGGCTGGTCACCGTGGGGGTCGATGTCCCGACCGCGGTGCTGACGGCGGTGTTCCTGGAGAAGGCCTGCCGGATGCAGCTCGCCGCCATGGCCACCGGCGCCGAGTTCACCTGGTCGGACGACGCGGAGGCGCGTGCCAAGCGGGACCGCTGCTACGGCCCCCGCCAACTCGCCGACGCCTGGGCCTACCTCGTGCGGACCCTGCCCGGGTGACCCCATGACCACCATCGGACCTGTCGTCCGGCCTCGGCGCCGGCCTCCCACATCCGCGAGGAGTCCTGTCGTGTCGCAGCACCCACCCCACCTTCGCGACCGGGCCGCAGCCCGGTTGCGTCGTGCGGCATACGAACGCCTTCCCTGCCAGCCCGTGCGCGACCTGCTCGGACCGGACGATGTCGATGCCGCCTACGCGGTGCAGGCGGCGAACACCCGGCACGCCTGCGAGCTCGGTCGCCACCGGATCGGGCGCAAGGTCGGACTGACCTCGTCGGCAGTGCGACGGCAACTCGGAGTGCATCAGCCGGATCTCGGCACGCTCCTCGACGACGCCCTGGTCCCGTCCGCTGGTCGGGTCGATCCGGGCCGGCTGCTGCAGCCCCGGATCGAGGCCGAGGTGGCCTTCGTGCTCGGCCGTGACCTCGACGCCGTGACGGCCGACGTCGAGCAGGCCCGGGACGCTGTCGAGTACGCGGTCGCCGCGCTGGAGATATGCGACAGCCGGATCGCCGGCTGGGACATCTCGATCGCGGACACCGTCGCCGACAACGCATCGGCCGGGCTGTTCGTGCTCGGCCCGGATCGGGTCGACATCTGCGACTTGGATCTGGCGGCGGTGACGATGACCATGCATCGCAACGGAACGCAGGTCGCCAGCGGGTCCGGCGCGGACTGTCTGGACGATCCGCTCAACGCCCTGCGGTGGTTGGCGAATGCGGCCCTGACCTACGGCGAACCGCTCCGGGCCGGAGAAATCGTCCTCAGCGGGGCGCTCGGTCCCATGGTCCCGGTCGCCGCCGGCGACGAGGTCGCCGCCACCATTTCCGCGGTCGGTTCGGTGACTGTCTCGATCGGGTCCGCCGAGGAGGTCCACACCCATGGCTGAGGCGCTCACGTCCACCGCCGGCAGGTCCGACGACCGGCCGGCCGCGAAGGCGGCGGTGATCGGTTCGGGCAACATCGGCACCGACCTGATGATCAAAATACTGCGGCAGTCGGCCGTGCTGCGAATGGGTGTCCTGGTCGGCATCGACCCCGACTCCGACGGACTGGCCCGGGCCCGCCGGCTCGGTGTCCCGGTCACTTCGGACGGGGTGAGAGGGCTGCTGGCCCGGGACGACTTCGACGAGATCGAGGTCGTCTTTGACGCCACCTCGGCCCGGGCACACCGCGACAACGCCGCCGCGCTGCGGCACACCGGAGTACGCATGGTCGACCTCACGCCCGCCGCGATCGGTCCGTACGTCGTGCCCTCTGTCAACCTCGACGCCAACCTGGCGGCACCGAACCTGAACATGGTCACCTGCGGCGGCCAGGCGACGATCCCGGTCGTCGCGGCGGTCGGCAGTGTCGCCCCGGTGCGTTATGCCGAGATCGTCGCCTCGATCGCCTCCCGGTCGGCCGGTCCCGGCACCCGGGCGAACATCGACGAGTTCACCGAGACCACGGCCCGGGCGATCGAGCAGGTCGGTGGCGCGGACCGGGGCAAGGCGATCATCGTCCTGAATCCAGCCGAGCCGCCGCTGCTGATGCGGGACACGGTGCTTTGTCTGGTCGACGACTGCGACCCGCCGCTAGTGGAGGCCGCGGTTACCGAGATGGTCGCTCGGGTGGCTACCTACGTACCCGGCTACCGGCTCAAACAGCGGGTCCAGTTCGACCGAATCAGGGCTGGCGACCCGCGCGCCCAACTGGCGCCATCGGCGAGGAACCTGGCCTGGCAGGTCTCCGTGTTTCTGGAGGTCGAGGGTGCCGCGCACTACCTGCCCGCGTACGCCGGCAATCTCGACATCATGACGTCGGCCGCGCTACGGGTCGGTGAGTGTCTGGTTCGGACGGGAGGGGCGGCATGACCGATCGGCTCTACATCCAGGACGTGACGCTACGGGATGGCATGCATGCGATCCGCCACCAGTACAGTCTGGCGCAGGTCCGGACCATCGCGGCCGCCCTGGACGCGGCCGGGGTGGACGCGATCGAGGTGTCACACGGCGACGGCCTCGCCGGTGGCAGCCTCACCTACGGCCCCGGCGCACACACCGACCTGGAGTGGATAGCCGAGGTCGCGGAGGTGGTCCGGCGGGCCCGGCTCACCACCCTGCTGCTGCCCGGCATCGGCACCGTCGACGATCTGCGCCGCGCCCGGGAGCTTGGGGTCGCCTCCGTTCGAATCGCCACCCACTGCACCGAGGCCGACATCGCCGCACAGCACATCGAGGCCGCCCGGGAACTCGGCATGGATGTGGCCGGGTTCCTGATGATGTCGCACCTGGCGGAGCCCGCCGAACTCGCGGCGCAGGCTCGGCTGATGGAGTCGTACGGCGCACACTGCGTCTATGTCACCGACTCGGGCGGTCGGCTCACGATGACCGGAGTGCGGGACCGGATCCGGGCGTACCGGGACGTGCTCGACCCGCGTACCGGCATCGGCATCCACGCCCATCACAACCTCGGTCTCGGTGTGGCGAACTCTGTTGTCGCGGTGGAGGAGGGCGCCGTACGGGTGGACGCGTCGTTGGCCGGTCAGGGTGCCGGCGCCGGCAACTGCCCGATCGAGGCGTTCGTGGCGGTGGCCGAACTCACCGGGTGGGCCTCCGGCTGCGACCTGTTCGCACTGATGGACGCCGCCGACGACCTGGTCCGGCCACTGCAGGACCGGCCGGTCCGCGTCGACCGGGAGACCCTCAGCCTCGGCTACGCGGGCGTGTACTCAAGCTTCCTCCGGCACGCCGAGCGGGCCGCGGCCGCCCACGGGGTCGACACCCGCGAGATCCTGGTCGAGGTGGGCCGGCGCGGCCTGGTCGGTGGCCAGGAGGACATGATCGTCGATATCGCCCTGGACCTGGCAGCCGGCCGGTGACGACCCGGTGCAGCCGAAGGCATGGCTTCCTCCTCGACCAGTGGATGTTGGCGTCGGCGATGCTGGGCCATGGCCCGGTGGTGACAGCGGTACATCAGTCTGTCGTGATCATTTCTCCTGGTCAGGCCGCCCAGACGAGGCAGAACGGGTGGCCAGCCGGTCCGGCTGCGCTGCGCCGGCGGAGAAAAGATCAATGTGAGCGCCAGATACGCTACGGCGCGACTTTAGGGTATTTCCTGCTCACATTGATCTTGGGTGTGCCACAAACGACGGAGGAAGTCGTGCTGGAGCGGGAGTTCCCGACGGTCGCTTCGACGCTACGAATGGACCATCCGATCGTGGCCGGCTGGATGAACTACTACGGCCGGTTCAACCGGTCGCCGGTGTATCCCCTCCGGCTGCACACCGACGCGTCTGCCCGACGCAGCGTCCGCTGCTGACCTACGGTCAACTGCTTGGCTACCGCGTACCGGGCTCGATTGGGGTGACCCCGCGCCGCTGTGAGGTCAGCCCGGCGGCGGCGTGGTCATCCGCCGCCGGTAGTCGGCATCCTCGATCGCATGCCGTACGGCGAGCCGGATCACCAGATAGAGCAGCGCCATCCCGGCGAGGTAGAGGGCGATGCCGAACACGACGGAGGCAACCATGCCGGTAGTCTAGTAAGTTGGGCATGACGATCTGTCCGAGCCGGGCCGGCCGCATCGGCTGACCGCTTTGGATGATCAGTTGGAGTGAAACGACCGGTCGCGGCGAGGTGTCTACCTTCGACCGCTGCTGTAGATCGATTCCTGGCGGCACACTTCGTCGGTGACCAAGCCGTCGTACCACCCAAACCAGCTGCCGCCGACTACCACTGCGGACGGCGGTGCCGGCTTCAGCCCTGGAAAGAAGGTCGCCGCCGTTCTCGGCAGCGTACTGCTGATGTCCGTGCTGCTCTGCTGCGGCGGGCTCGCGGCGTTCGGTGCCTTCGCCCCGGCCCCGGAGCCCACGTCGGCAGCGATCGACGCCGTAGGCTCGACCGGGCGTACCGGCGAGGGCAGGGTCTCGTCGCGGACCGGCACCACCGCGCCGGACGGTGCCGGCACCCCGAGCCCTACCCTGTCAGCGTCGCCTGCACCGTCGCCGCCCCCCTCGCCGACTCCGCCGGCGGTACGCCAGCCGAAGGTGGAGACGAAGACGGTCACCGAGACCCAGCAGATTCCGTTCCAGGAGAAGCGGGTCAACGACGCCACCCTGGCGAAGGGCAGTACGAAGGTGCAGACCAGCGGGGTCGCCGGGGTCAAGAAGCTCACCTACCAGGTGACCTTGACCGACGGCGTGCAGACCGGCAAGCGACTCGTGTCCGAGCAGGTCACCAAGCAGCCGGTGGCCAAGGTGGTGCTGGTCGGCACGAAGGTGGTCCAGCTGTGTGACCCCAACTACACCGGGGCCTGCGTGCCGATCGCGAGCGACGTGGACTGCGCGGGCGGCAGCGGCAACGGACCGGCGTACGTGCGGGGACCGGTGTACGTGGTCGGTTCGGACATCTACGACCTGGACCGCGACGGGGACGGCGTCGCCTGCGAGAAGTAGTCGGCGGCGTCGTCAGGCGTTCGAATACAACCAGTAGACGACTGAGATCATGACCATGATCGTGACGAAGGCGAGCGGGATGGCCAGCAGCGCGGTCAGGATCGGGAACCGTTGGTGCATCCGGCGCCGAGTCTCCCAGCGCCAGAGCAGCCGCCGCAGCGCAGGTGCGCCGGGCAGGCGGAGCGCCCGGTAGGTCAGCTGCCGTCGCCAGGAGAGTTTCGGCTCGGGCGGGTCACGCATCCAGTCCGGCAGAATCATGACCGTCTCCTGTCTACTGCCACGGATACTGCGATTGTGATGGCTGTGGTCAAGGCCATGCTCATCAAGTCCTGTTCGGAGTGTCCGGCCCGGTGCTGGACGGTGATTGCCAGCGTGATCAGCATCGGTACCTACCGGGTTTCCGCTTGCCGGCGTAGGACCAGGACCAGTCGGTTACTGTGAGTTGCTTCACGTTCTGACCGATCGGTCAGGGGTTCGGCGAGTGCTCCGGCATTCTTGGTCGCGGGACGGGGTCCACGGGACGTGGCCGGGTGCTCGGGAGGTGACCGGGATGACGCAGACCAGCCGCAGTGGCAGCGGTCGGGCAGAGCTGCGCGAGCAGATCCTCGATGTGGCGGCTCAGCGGTTCGCCGTGGTCGGCTTCCGCGGCACCTCGCTGCAGGACATCGCCGCCGAGGTGGGTTGTGCCAAGGCGTCGCTGCTCTACCACTTCGACGGCAAGGACGCGATCCTGGCCGCCCTGATGAAGCCGGCGGTCGCCAGTCTGGTCGAGCTCGACCAGCGGCTGAGCGGACTCGACGACGAGACCGCCCGGCGTGCCGCGATCGACGGTTTCATCGACCTCTGCCTGCGCTACCAGCGGCAGATCGCGGTGCTGTACGCCGAGATCCCGCAGCTGTTGCACCAACCCGCCTTCTGCGACCTGGAGCAGATGATCGACCGGCTCCTCGATGCTCTCTCCGGCCGCTCCACCGGCCTGGAGAGCCGGTTCTCCGCCCTGGTGGTGCTGGCCGGGATCTCTGCCGCCAGCTCCAAGCATCTCGAGCTCCCTGACGGCGAACTCGGCCCGATGCTGGCCCGGATCATCGACCGGACACTCGGCGGCCCGCAGGACGTCCACCACTGATCAGATCCGTCACGCCCGACACCTCAGAGGATGCCGCATGGCCACCCTGCTCTACCGGCTCGGCCGGACCGCCTTCCGTAAGCGACACCTGGTCGTCGCGATCTGGCTGATCGCCCTGGTGGCGCTCGGCTCGGCCGCGCTCGCCCTCCGCGGGCCGACCGCCAGCAATTTCAGTATCCCCGGCACCGAATCCCAGGAGGCGCTGGACCTGCTGCAGGAGCAGTTCCCGCAGGCCAGCGGTGCCAGCGGCACGATCGTGATCGCCGCACCCGAAGGCGAGCAGCTCACCACCGCCGAAGGCCAGTCCGCCGTACTCGCGGTGGTCGTGGAGGCGAACGAACTGCCCGGCGTCGTCGGTGCCCTCGACCCGTTCCAGACCGGATCGGTATCCCAGGACGGGCGGTACGCACTGGTCACTGTCCAGTTCGCCGAGCAGGGCGACGAGGTGACCGCTGAGCAGCGCGAGGCGTACGAGGCGGTCGGCGCCCCGGCCCGCGACGCCGGCTACCAGGTGGCCCACGGCGGCGAGGTGATGAACACCGAACCGCACGTCGGTTCGCAGGAGGCGATCGGCGTCGCGATCGCCCTGGTCGTCCTGATCGTCACGTTCGGTTCGCTGGTCGCGGCCGGGATGACGATGCTGAACGCGCTGATCGGCGTCGGCGCCGGCATGGCCGGCCTGTTCGCGCTGAGCAGCGTCGTCAGCCTCACCTCCACCGCTCCGGTGTTGGCGCTGATGCTCGGTCTTGCCGTCGGTATCGACTACTCGCTGTTCATCACCTCCCGACACCGGCAGAACCTGCTCGAAGGGTTCGAGCCGGAGGAGGCCGCCGCCCGGGCGGTCGGCACCGCCGGCTCCGCCGTCGTGTTCGCCGGTGTCACCGTCGTCATCGCGCTCGCCGGGCTTTCGATCGTCGGAATCCCGTTCCTGACCGTGATGGGTCTCGCCGCCGCCGGCACGGTGAGCGTCGCCGTCCTGGTCGCGATCACGCTGCAGCCGGCGCTGCTCGGCTACGCCGGCCGCCGGGTGCTGCCGCGCGGCAAGCGCGCCGCGCAGCAGACCGTCGAGTCGGCCGAGCCGGCCACCAACGGTGTGGAGAAGGAGTCCTTCGGCTTCCGCTGGGCCCGCCTGCTGGTGAAGTTGCGGATCCCGGTGATCCTGGTCGGTGTGGTCGGTCTCGGTGCCCTGGCGGTACCTGCCGCCGACATGCGGATCGCACTGCCCGACGCCAGCACCGCGCCGGTCGGCAGCAGCGAGCGGACCGCCGCCGACCTGACCACGGCCGGCTTCGGGCCGGGCTTCAACGGCCGGCTGCTGATGGTGGTCTCCGCTGACTCGGCCGAGGACACCACCGCGGCCGCCGCCCAGGTGACCGGCGTCGTGCAGGGCGTGGACGGGGTGCTGGTGGTGACTCCACCGCAGCCCAGCCAAGACGGCCGTACCGCGATCCTGGCGGTCGTGCCGTCGACCGGCCCGACCGACGTGGAAACCGAGGATCTGGTCGAACGGATCCGTAGCGAGATCGCCGTACTCGGGTTGGCGCCGGGCAACGACGACGGCCCGGCCGAGGTGTCGTTGACCGGCGCCACCGCCGTCGGTATCGACGTGTCCGACAAGCTTTCCGACGCGCTGCCCATCTACCTGCTGCTGGTGGTCGGACTGTCGATCCTGCTGCTGATGCTGGTGTTCCGGTCGATCCTGGTGCCGGTCAAGGCCGCCGCCGGCTTCCTGCTCACCGTCGGCGCGACGTTCGGCATCACGGTCGCGGTGTTCCAGTGGGGCTGGCTGTCCGGCCTGGTCGGTCTGGACAGCGCCGGTCCGTTGGTGAGCTTCCTGCCGATCCTGCTGATCGGCATCCTGTTCGGCCTGGCCATGGACTACGAGGTGTTCCTGGTGTCCCGGATGCGGGAGGACTTCGTGCACGGTGACACCGCCACCCAGGCAACGATCAACGGGATGGGGCACGGGGCCCGGGTGGTCACCGCCGCCGCGTTGATCATGAGCGCGGTCTTCGGTGGGTTCGTGCTGCTCGACGACCCGGTGATCAAGTCGATGGGCTTCGCGCTGGCGATCGGGGTACTGATCGACGCGTTCGTGGTCCGGATGACGATCGTGTCGGCGGTGATGTCGCTGCTCGGCGACGCCGGCTGGTGGCTGCCCAGCTTCCTGCGCCGGGTCCTGCCCAATGTGGATATTGAGGGTGAGCAGCTGCGGCTGCGGTTGGCCGCCGAGCGCGATGCCCAGTTGGTGTCCGCCGGCGCCGGCGCCGGCCGGTCCTGACGGGAATCCACCTGGCACCGGTGCGCTGCGGCTGCGTACCGGTGCCAGGTGCGGCAGGATGCTAGGCATGAACCTGGACCGACCTGTCGCACCCAGCCCGTACGACCTGCTTCCGCCGGTCGACTCGTTCACGCTCACCAGCACGGACGTCGTCGACGGTGAGCCGATCGGCAAGACGCACATCTTCACCGGAGCCGGCGGGGAGAACCTCTCGCCGCAGCTGTCCTGGTCGGGCTTTCCGCCGCAGACCAAGGGGTTCGTGGTCACCTGCTACGACCCGGACGCCCCGACCGGCTGCGGATTCTGGCACTGGCTGCTGGTCGACCTGCCCGTCTCGGTGACCGAGCTGGCCCGAGGCGTCGGGGCCGAGCCGGGCACGGCGGCAGCTGGCGCGTTCAGCGTACGCAATGATTTCGGGAACGCCCGTTACGACGGCTGCGCGCCGCCGGCGGGTGACCGGCCGCACCGTTACATCTTCGCCGTACACGCGATCGACGTCGAGGAGCTCGACCTCGGGCCGGACGCGACACCGGCGTACGTCGGTTTCAACCTGACCTTCCACACGCTCGCGCGGGCGACCCTGACGGCGACCTATCAGAACGTGGGCTGATCCGGCGCTGTGCGGCGGGGCCCACGCGCAGGGCGCGGACGAGGCGGGTGCGGGCGCTCAGGGGCGGATGCAGCAGCCGGGGCAGACCTTCGGGTCCGGCAGCGTGAATGCCAGACAGCAGGTCCGGCGCTGCACGGTGAGCGCCCCGTCCGGGCCCGGCACCAACTCGATCAGGTCCCCGATGTCCAACGCGTCGAGCAGAGTGTCGATCGTCTCGGCCGACGACCCGGGCAGGGCGTCCGCCGCCTGCAGCACCGCGTAGGCGATACCGGAGGAGAGCGACCCGAGCAGCGTACGCGGACCGAGCTTGGCCCGGTCGTGGATCTTGTCCAGCAGCGGAGTCATGTGTTGGTCGAGCAGCGATTCGCGCAGCGCCCGCAGCATCGCGTCCTCGTCCGGCACGACCAGCACCTCGGGTAGCCCGGCGACCGCGAGCGGGTCGCCCGGCAGCACGGCGACCCGGGTCCCGATGCGCAGCCCGACATCGACCAGCGGCCCGGTGTCGTCCATCCGCAGCAGTACGTCGTCGGCGCGCATCAGTGGCACCCGTCGGGCGGACGCCCAGCCGAGTGCGACCGGCAGCGCCACCCAGTAGCTGTACGCCTTCCAGGCGAGGGCGGCGGCCGCGTGGCGCTTCGCCTGCCAACGCTGGGCGGCAGCGTCGAGCAGCCGGGGCAGGTGGACGCCGTCGATCAGGCCGGTGGCCGGGATCCAGCCGATCTCGTTGTCGACGAGCAAACCAGGGTGCAGGCCGGGCAGGTCGTCGGTGCCGAAGGCGACGCGCAAGGTGGCGCTGATCGGCGCGAGCGGGGCTGCGGCCCGGGCGCGAGGATCGATGACGGCCGTCACGATACGTGACTTTCGTGCGGAGATGTGGTGAATGCGGTGACGGCGGCCTGCCGGTGGTCGACCCGGCTGTGCTGCCCCTGCCTCATCGCTGTCACCTTTCGATCCTTCCCACCGACGCTCTCGCCTCACCCTAGCTGTCTAAGGCTAGCCTAACCAGACTTCCGCAAGAATGCCGGCTGAAGGATGTGACACTCCGTGGCCGTCGGTAGTGACTCGACTTCACTTTGACGACGGGACACTGGTTGTGGCAGCACGCGGTGTCGGTAGCGATCACGCATAGTTGGTACCGGTGGGTGCCGCGACTGAGTGTCTTCTCTGAGTCACATGTAGTCGCCGCCGCTGCCTTGTCAAGATTTTTGTCGGCAACGCGCCAGTCTTGACCCGGGTGTACGAGTCGGAAAGCAGACTGAGGATCCGGCCTGAGGGGACGCCATGCGATGACCAGCTCGTCCATCGACCGTGCCGCAGACGTCTTCGCGGCCGAGCTTGCCCAGTGGCGCATCGACCGGGCGATGACCAAGAAGCAGCTGGCGGCCCGGATGGGTTTCGACCCGTCCTACATCAGCCACGTCGAAGGCCGCCGGCACCGCCCGACCGAGGACTTCGCCCGCCGAGCCGAAGCGGTGCTCGGTGCCGGCGGCGCCATCTGGCAGCGCTACCAGGAGTACGACGAGCTTCGGCACAGCCGCACCCCCACACCCTTGCGGGACCCACCGGTCCCCGAACAGTGGATGCCGCCCGGCACCGGACTCATCGTCGAGCAGGAGGTCGCCGCCCTGACCTACCAGGACGGCTTCTACCACTGCACGATCCGCCGGGCGCTGTACAACGCCGGAAACGAACCGGTGACCCGCTACCTGGTCCGGGTCGCCGTCGACCGCTACCCCGACGATCCGGACCGGTCGAACCGGCATCACCGCGACCACCCCCTCACCTTCGCGGAGCTCGACCTGCAGGCGTTCTGCGAGTCGGCCCAGCACCGTGAGTCGATGCAGTGGCGCAAGAAGCACGACCGGGACGCGTTCAAAGAGGTCTGGGTGCTCTTCGAGAACTCCGAGGGGCGCTTCCCGCTGTACCCCGGCCAACGGGCCACGATCGAGTACACGTACCGGGTCGGGCAGGAAAAATGGGGCCACTGGTTCCAGCGTGCCGTCCGGCTACCCACCCGGCAGTTGGCCGTACGGCTGGATTTCCCGGACGCCCTCGATCCACAGCTGTGGGGCGTCGAGACCTCGCTGTCGGCGGAGGACGCGCCGCTACGCACCCCGCTTCGCCGCCACCAGGCCGACGGCCGGACGGTCTTCGAGTGGTCGACCGATGCCCCGCTGCTCAACGCCCGCTACCGGCTGGAGTGGCGCTTCCGCTCCGCGGCACCCAGCCCGACCGAGCCGGCCGACGCCACCGAGACCCGGCCGGAGAGCCGGACAAGTGAACGGATGCGGGCGATCGGGATCGTCCAGCGGGGGGCCGAGATGCTCCGGCAGCCCGCGCAGCCGTTCGAGTTGCCGGCCGACGAGTCGGTCGCCCTGGACACCGCCGCCCGGCTGCGGGCCATGCTCGCCCGGCTCGACGAACTGCACCCCTTCAGCAAGGGGGTGGGACTCGCCGCGCCGCAGATCGGGTTGCCGTGGGCCGCCACGGTGGTCCGTGCACCGGAGCCCGGCGCCGAGCCGCTGGTCCTGCTCAACCCGCGGGTGGTCGACAGCGCGCTGGACACCGACGAACAGTACGAAGGCTGCCTGTCCTACTTCGACGTGCGTGGCCTGGTGCCGCGTCCGTTGCGGATCGACGTCGAGCACGCCCGGTTGGACGGCAGCCGGGTGATCACGACGTTCGACCGGGCGATGGCCCGGCTCGTCTCGCACGAGATCGACCACCTGGAAGGCCGGCTGTACGTGGACCGGATGCCGCCCGGGTCGAGTCTGGTGCCGGTCGAGGAGTACCGGGGCAGCGGACAACCCTGGGCGTACTGAAACCCGGGACCGGGCCCGCACCTCGCTGAATCGGCCGCCCTACACCTCGCCGAAGCTGTCGTACCGGATGCGGTCCGCCGGGATGTCGAGCTCGGCCAGCGTACGCAGGCTGGCCCGGACCACGCTGGCCGAGCCGGAGACGAAGAAGTCGTGTTCGTGCCACGGGCCGTAGCGGGCGAGCACCTGCGGCACCTCACCATGCTCACCCGACCAGGTCGGGTCGTCGGCGCAGCACGGGACCACGTTGAGCCAGGGGTACGCGGCGGCCAGCCGGTTCAACTCGGCCAGGTCGTACAGGTCGTCGCGAGTACGCCCGCCGAAGTAGACGTGTACCCAGCGGCTGCGGTTGAAGCGGGTCAGTTCGTCGACGAGTGCCTTGACGGGGGCGAGCCCTACGCCGCCGGCCAGGCAGACGATGTCCCGGGGCGAGTCGCGGTCCAGCACCATGGTCCCCATCGGCGCGGCGACCCGCAGCAGGTCGCCGGGGCGCACCCGGCGTACCAGGGCGCTGGACACCCAGCCGGCTCCGGCGGCGCGGACGTGGAATTCCAGGACGTTGTCCGCCCGGGGCGCGTTGGCGATCGAGTAGGTCCGCCACAACCGCGGCTGGTACCGGGGTGCTTCGACACTCACGTACTGCCCGGCCTGGTATTCCAGCGGATGCTGCAGCGGCCGGCAGGTCAACACCGCGATGTCGGTGCCGCGTCGTTCGTGGCTGAGTACCTCGGCGTGCCAGAAGGCGGGATTCGGGTCGTTCTGCGCCCCCTGGATCAGATCGCCGGTGAGCAGTTCGAGGGCGTTGCTCCAGGCCTGCTCGTACTCGATGGTCCACCGGTCGGCTGCGACGGTACGCAGGGCTTCCAGCAGGGCCGCCCCGAACGACGCATAGTGTGCAGGTTGCACCTGGAACTTGCGGTGGGCCCGGCCCAGAGCCTGCAGGTAGCCGGTGAACTGTTCCGGGTCGTCGATCGAGCCGACGGCGGTGACGATCGCCTCGACCAGGCAATGCCGCTGGGTTTCCATCTGCACCGGGAAGAGCTGGCGCAGGGCCGGATCGTCGTAGAACAGCCGGGCGTAGAAGTAGCCAGCGACCTCGTCGCGTTCCTCCTCGATGAGGACCCAGCTCTCCTTCAACAGTTGTGCGAGATTGCTCATCGGCCCTTCCCCGTCAACGTGTCGCCACCGCCGTCGTACCGCTACGTCTCAGGGTGAACACTCCTCGTAGTGTCGTGACGTACTGAATGTGCGACATTGCCGTGCCGTACCCGCTGGGGCACAGTGGTCCGGTGACAGCTGATCTCGCGGCGACACCACCGGTGAGTGGACGGCCCGCCGACCCGACCACCCCGCTGGCTCCCCGGGTGTTGCGCTCGGAGGTGCTGCTGGTCCTGGGCGTGTCGCTCGGTCAGTCGGCCATCTACGCACTGGTCACGATCACAGCCCGGCTCACCGCCGACCGGCCCCTGGGCCAGCAGACCGCCACCATGAACGCGTCCCAGTCGGCCCGGCCGTGGCTGGACCTGACGTACCAACTGCTCGGAATCCTCTTCGCCCTGGTCCCGGTGCTGCTGGCGATCCACCTGCTCAACCGGGACCGCGCCGACGCCCGCGCCCGCCTCGGCCTGGACGCGCGGTCGCCGCTGCGCGACGTGGCATGGGGAGCCGCCCTGGCCGCCGCGATCGGACTGCCGGGCATCGGACTGTTCTGGGCGGCGGCGATGCTCGGCGTCAACGCCAGTCTGGTGCCGGCCGCGCTGCCGGAGCTGTGGTGGACGATCCCGGTGCTGATCCTGGCCGCCGCGCAGAACGCCATCCTGGAGGAGGTGATCGTGGTCGGCTACCTGATGACCCGGCTACGGCAGCTCGGCTGGCAGGTCGGTGTGGTCGTCGCTACCAGCTGCCTGCTGCGCGGCACCTACCACCTCTACCAGGGCTTCGGTGCGTTCGTCGGCAACGTGATCATGGGCGTGGTGCTGTCGCTGTTCTTCCTGCGGACCCGTCGGGTGATGCCGTTGATCATCGCCCACACGCTGCTGGACGTTTTCGCCTTCGTCGGATACGCGCTGCTGCCCCGAGAGTGGTTCAGCTGGTTGTGACGGGTCGGTAGTGCGCGGTCGCCCGCGCGGCGAGCCGCTCCAACAGCAGCGTGTCCGCACCGTAGGCGACCAGCGCCCGTGCCCCCGGCAGCAGCCGGGCCGGCAGCCGCAGCAGACTCCACCCGTCGTCCCGGGATGTCCCGGCCACCGCCATCACCACCCGCTGCGCGCCACCGGCGAACCGGAGCACCGGGTCACCGTCGTCGTCCGCCGGGCGCCGCGCATCGTCCGCTGCCGCGTCGACCGCGACCCGGGCCGCCTCGACGTCCGGATGGACCCCGGTCAGCACCAGCAGCTCCGCCGCCCGCCGTCGATCGGTCGGATCGTGCTGGTACGCGGCCGACACGTGCAGGGTGAGCGCCGCCTGCGCCCAGCCGACCGCCGCCAACTCCAGAGCCGGCGCGAGCAGCCCGGCAACGGTGGACGCCACCGCCCCGGCCCCGGCGATCCGGGTGAACCGGCGGGCCGCCAACCGGGCCAGGGCGTCGTCGCTGGCCGTCGGGTAGTCATCGCGCAGCCTGGCTGCCCAGTCCCGCGCCGCCGGCCCGATCCGGTCGACGGCGGCGAGAGCCAACAACTCCGGGGCGTACGCGGCATGCGTCACCAGGTGGCGCAACGTCTGGCGCGGCACCTCGACCGGACGCGGCACCGGCTTTGGCTCCGGGACCGGAGCCACCGGCTCAGCCTTCTTCGCCGGCTCAGCCTTCCTATCCGGTGCGGCCGGCGCGGCCTTCTTGGCCGGCGATCGCTTCGCCACAGCCTTCTTCGCCGCCGCCTTCCTGGCGGGTGTCTTCTTGGCCGGTGGTTCGGCCATGTTCGCGGGTGTCTTCTTGGCCGGTGGTTCGGCCATTTTCGCGGGTGGCCCGGCAACCGGCTGATCCGGCCCGACCGCCGGCGGCTGGAACAGCACCGGGGCGATGGCCGCCGGCGGGGTGGGCTTGGCCCTGGGTGCGCCAGCCCGTGAACCACCGCCGCGCGAGCCACTGCTACTGCGCGCCGTACCGCTGCGGCCCGGCTCAGCCGGGGGCGATTGCTCCTCCATGCTCAGGCAGCCTATCCCGAACCCGCCAGTATCACCCGCCACAGCGGTGTCGAACCGCAGCAGCCTCGGTTTGTCCCGGTACCCGCCGGGTACCCGCGCCTGGTGGTCGGACATGCCGCTGACATCGCCGCGCTGGCGCAACCGCTGACCGGCGCCGACGACCTCGACCCGCTGATCGAGCGGGTCGGCGACGCGCGGGTGGTGATGCTCGGCGAGGCCAGCCACGGCACCCATGAGTTCTACGGCTGGCGGGCCGCGATCACCCGCCGGCTGGTCAGCGAACACGGCTTTTCGTTCGTCGCCGTCGAAGGGGACTGGCCCGACTGCGACCGGGTCGACCGCAGCGTCCGGGGGCGACCCGACGCGCCGTCGGACCCGCGCGACGCGCTGACCACCTTCGAACGTTGGCCGACCTGGATGTGGGCCAACGACGAGGTCGCCGACTTCTGCCGTTGGCTGCGCCGACACAACGACCAGGTCGGCGGGTCCGCCCGGGTCGGCTTCCACGGCCTCGACGTCTACTCACTGTGGGAGTCACTCCGGGAGATCCTCGTCCACCTGCGGGAACACCGACCCGATCAGGTGCCGGCGGCGCTCGCCGCGTACCGCTGCTTCGAACCGTACGGTGAAGACCCGCAGGACTACGCCTCGGCGCTGCGGCTGGTGCCGGCCGGCTGCGAGGCCGAGGTGATCGAGCTACTGGTCCGGCTGCGGCACGAGGCCGCCGCCGACGGCGGCGGCAGCTTCAACGCCTGGCAGAACGCCGAGGTGGTGGCCGGCGCGGAACGCTACTACCGGGCCCTGGTCGCCGGTGGTCGGCTCTCCTGGAACGTCCGCGACCGGCACATGGACGACACGCTGGACCGGCTGCTGCAGCACTACGGGCCGACCGCCAAGGCTGTCGTCTGGGCGCACAACACCCACGTCGGGGACGCCCGGGCCACCGACATGGCCGACCAGGGCGAGGTCAACATCGGGCAACTGGCCCGGGAGCGGTACGGGCGGGACCAGGTGGTGCTGGTCGGCTTCGGTACCTACCAGGGCACCGTGGTCGCCGGGGAGTCGTGGGGCGCGCCGATGCGGCTGATGCCCGTACCGCCGGCCCGGCCGGGGTCGCTGGAAGCGGAACTCTCCGCCGCCGCCCCGGCCGAGGCGTTGCTCGTCTTCCCGACCGACGGCGACGGACCGCACCTGCTCACCGACGAACTGGACCACCGGGCGATCGGCGTCGTCTACCGGCCGCAGCGGGAACGGCGCGGCAACTACGTGCCGACGGTGCTCGGCGAGCGCTACGACGCGTTCTGCTGGTTCGATCGCAGCCGCGGGGTGCGCCCGCTGCGTACCCCGCAGGTCGACGTGCGGGAGCCGGAGACCTTCCCGTCCGGGGTCTGAAACCCCTCATTCGGTACGCAGCCCGTCGGCGCGCATGAGCCGCCACAGCACCGGCAGGCTGGCGACGGTGACTCCGATCGCCGCCCCGGCACCGAGCGCAGTCGCGCCGGCCACGCTCCACCAGGCGAACACCAGGCTGCGCCCGACCATGCCGAGCAGTACCGCGCCCAGGCCGAGCCCGGCGGCGACCGCCAGGACCGTGCCGATCAGCACCGGCACCAGTTGCTGCCAGAGCACCGCCCAGCCGAGGATTCGCCGGGGGGTGCCGAAGGCGGCCAGCATCGCGAGCAACCGGCGTCGCTCCCGCAACTGCTCCAGCGTGTTGACCAGCAGGCTGGCACCGATCAGCAGCAGGGTGACGACGATGCCGACGGTCAGCCCGCGCCGGATGTTGACGAACTCCCGGGCCTGCTCGTTCGTCGTCAGGGCGGAGACGCGCCCGTCGACGCTGGCCGTGGCCGCGATGTTGCGGACCCGTTCGACCGCGTCCGGCACGGCCGGGTCGATGGTCAGATAGGCCTCGATCCCGCTCGGTCCGAGTACGGCGGTGTCGAGCGTGCCTGTAGTGGCGAAGAGGCCGTACCGCCGGCCGCCCCATGGGTCGAGGCGTGACTCGCCGGGGCGGACGGTGGGCGGGAGCGTCCACTCGTACTGGTTCTCGCCGACCTGCAGCTGGTCGCCGGGCCGGGCCGTCGCCGCCACAGGCGCCGGTGGTGCGGTCCAGGCGCGGACGGCGGTATCGGGCGGCACGACGAGGAACACGTCACCGTCGACGCAGCCGGTCGCGGCGATCAGGCTGGCGAGCACCACGCAGTCGGCGATGGTCAGGTGATCCCACACCTGGGCGTCGCCCGACCCGGCGGTGACACCGGCGGTACGAAGTCCACGGACCGATTCGACCCCGGGCACCTCGGCGACCTGGGCCAGCAGCGTGTCCGCCGTGTCGCCGGTAGGTGATCCGATGTAGAGGGAATGACTGGCCCGGGTCGGATCCGCGCCGGTGTCCCGGGTGAAGTCGTCCTCGATGCCGGTGAACAGGCCCTGCAGCGCTATCGTGCCGGCCACCGCTACCGCGACCCCGGAGACCAACCGGGCGTTGCCGGCGCTGTCGACCTGCAGCCGGCGGACCGCCAACTGCCAGGCGACCGACCCACCGCGCATCCGGCGTACGGTCGTCTCGATCAGCCACGGCAGCAGCGTCACCACCCCGATCAGCATCAGCACCGCCCCGGCGGCGACCTGGTACCTGGACAGCACGTCGAAACTGGAGATCCCGCCGCGCAGCAGCGGATAGAGCAGAGCCAGCCCGGCCAGTGGCACCACCAGGCGCCACCAGGGCCGCCGGCGGCGGGGCGTGGCCCGGCGTACCACCCCGAGGGGTTCGGCGACGACGCCGCGCAGCGCGATCAGGCCGACCACGACGGCGGCCAGCGGTGCGGCGACGACGGCCAACGCGACCAGTACGGCGGGCGGGCGCACGTCGGCGGCGAAGACGCTGAGGTCCGAGACCTGCACCAGCGGGGTGACCTGCCGGCCGATCAGGAACAGTGCGGCACCGACGGCCAGCCCGAGCAGCGCGCCGGTGAGTGTCTCGCCGGCGGCGAACCGGCCGATCATCCGGTGATCGGCGCCGGCCAGCCGCAGCGCCGCCAACCGGCGGTCCCGGGCGGCACCGCCGAACCGGACCGCCGCGCCGAGGAAGACGACGATCGGCAGCAGCAGCACCACGAAGATGATCACGACGAGCAGGGTGAGGACCGGGTGGAGCGGTTCGTTCGAGCCCTCGCCGCCGAACGCGGTGACCCGGTTGCTCAGCTCCGGGTCCAGGTCGTCGCTGCCCCGGTAGAAGGCCAGCTCGGCGGGGCCGGTCAGACCCTCCGGGCCGATCTGGCCGACGATCCGCTCGCCGATCCTGGGCGCCAGCAGGGCGCCGTCCGGGCCGGCCAGCAGCTCGGCCAGCGCCGGTGACACGACCGCTTCGCCGGGGCCGGGCAGCGCTGCCACCCCGGGCGGCACCGGTGCCTGCGGCCCTTCAGGCGCGACGGTACGGCCCCAGACCCCCTGGGTTCGGAAGATCGTGTCGGATTGGGCGCTCAGCAGCGCGTCACTGGTGCTGTCCTGGGCGTACTCCCCAGCTCGGGCACCGCCGCGTTCCTCGCGGGCCGCGAGGGCACCCGGCACCGACGCGGCGAGCAGCAGCATCGCGACTCCGATGCCGACGCCGACCGCGGTGGACAGCGTCCGGATCCAGCCGTCGCGGCCACCGACGAAGGCGAGTCGCGCCCCGTAGCCGAGATCGTGGATCGCCCGGGCGATCCGGCCGGCCGCGCCGGCTCCGCGCCCGGTCAACGGGCCGCCACCGTCAGGTCGCGGGTGTGGCCGTCGCGGACCACCACCTCCCGGTCGGCGTACGCGGCGACCCGTGGCTCGTGGGTGACCAGCACCATGGCTGCCCCGGTGTCCCGGGCGGCGGTGGTCAGCAGCTGCATCACCCGTTCGCCGTTGAGTGAGTCGAGCGCGCCGGTCGGCTCGTCGGCGAAGATCACCGAGGGCTCGGCGACCAGGGCGCGGGCGATCGCGACCCGCTGCCCCTGCCCGCCGGACATCTCGCCGGGTCGTTTGCCGGCGGCGTCACCGACTTCGAGCCGGTCCAGCCAGGCGGCGGCCTGTCGTTCGGCGGCCCGCCGACGGGTCCGGTCGAGCCGCAGCGGCAGGGCGACGTTCTCCAGGGCGGTCAGCTCCGGCACCAACTGGCCGAACTGGAAGACGAAGCCGAAGTCGGTGCGCCGCAGTGCGCTGCGCGCCACGTCGGACATGCCGGACACCACCTGGTCGCGATAGCCGACCTGCCCCGAGTCGGGTCGGATGATCCCGGCCAGGCAGTGCAGCAGCGTCGACTTGCCGGAACCGGACGGACCCATGATGGCGACCATCTCGCCGGGTTCGATCCGGATCGACGCACCGGCCAGCGCCGGCGTGGGGCCGAAGGACTTGTGCAGGTCCTCGGCGTACAGCAGCGGGCTCATGGCCGGAGCTCCTCGGCGAGTTGGTCGAGCCGGGCGGCGGTGAGCTCCAGCCAGCGCAGGTCGGCTTCCAGGTGGAACAGCGCGTGGTCGCAGATGAGCTGATCGGCCAGGTCGCCGCCGGTCTTGCGGCGGGTCAACTCCCGCATCAGCCGTAGGTGCTCGGCGCGCTGCACGTCCAGCAGATCGGCGGCCGGGCGGCCGGTGAGCAGCGCCAGCACCACCTTCGTGTAGAGCGTGTTCTGCAGGTACGCGTCCGGCTTTTCCGGCTGGGCCAGCCACTGGGCGACGTCGGTGACACCGGCATCGGTGATCGCGTACCGCTTGCGTTCCGGGCCGTCGCCGGGCACCACGCCGTCGACCTCGACCAGCCCGTCGCGCAGCAGCCGGGACAGGGTCGAGTAGACCTGCCCGTAGTGCAGCGGCTTGCTGCGACCGAACCGCTCGTCGTAGCTGCGTTTGAGGTCGTAGCCGTGCCGGGGAGCCGCTTCCAGCAGGCCGAGGAAGGTCTGACCAAGGGACATGCCGGTGACTGTACCTCATGTGTATACACCGGATGTATACCGCCCAGGTGGCGATGTTTCCCCAATGCGCTTGACGCGAGCTATTCGCTCAGTGAATAGTAACGGGGTGTCCACAGTCCATGTGCTGCTCGGCCTGCTGTCCCGTGGGGCCCGGCATGGCTACGAGCTCAAGCGTGACCACGATCAACGGCTGCCGCGAGCCAAGCCGCTTGCTTTCGGCCAGGTCTATGCCACTCTCGGCCGGTTGCAACGCGACGGGCTCGTCGAGGAGGCCGAGCGCGACCGGGCCGGCGGGCCGGACCGAACCTCGTACGCCCTCACCGACGCCGGCCGCGACGCCCTCGCCAGCTGGCTCGACACCATCGAACCGCCAGCCCCGCACGTCACCAGCGCCCTGCTGGCCAAGGTGGTCGTCGCACTGCTCATCGACGACCCGGACCGTGCCCGGCGCTACCTGGGTGCCCAACGAGCGGCACACGCCGCCCGGATCCGTGAGCTCACCCGCGCGAAGACCGCCGCCGAGGCCACCCTCGGCGAGATCGTCGCCGCCGACTACGCCATCAACCATCTCGACGCCGACCTGCGCTGGCTCGACACCACCGTAGGGCGCGTCGCTGACCTGCACCGGGAGGTGCGCCAGTGAACAGCCCACTGCTCCAGGGCCGAAGTGTGGTCCGGTCGTACGGCGCCACCCCGGCGCTGCGCGGGGTCACCCTCGACCTTGCCGAAGGTGAGATCGTCGCCATCACCGGGCCCAGCGGCTGCGGCAAGTCCACCCTGCTGCACTGTCTCGCCGGCATCCTGCGTCCGGACACCGGCGAGGTGCTCTACCGCGATCAACGCGTCGACCTGCTCTCCGAGTCGGCCCGCGCGGTGCTACGGCGCACCGAGTTCGGCGTGCTGTTCCAGTTCGGCCAACTCGTCGCCGAGTTGACCGCTGCGGAGAACGTCGCGCTTCCGCTGCTACTCGCCGGCACGGGGCGGCGAGCAGCACGGACCACGGCACTGGGCTGGCTGGACCGGCTCGGTGTCGCCGACCAGGCCGACACCGTTCCCGGTGAGATGTCCGGCGGCCAGCAGCAGCGGTGCGCGATGGCCCGCGCCATGGTCACCGAGCCACGGGTGCTGTTCGCCGACGAACCCACCGGAGCGCTGGACAGCCTCGCCGGCGAGCAGATCCTCACCCACCTGGTCCGGCTCGCCCGCGAACAACAGACCGCCGTCGTGCTGATCACCCACGAGCCCCGGGTCGCCGGCTACGCCGACCGGGAGATCACCCTGCGCGACGGCGCAATCGACCCAGCCGGGCTCGGTCAGGCCGCTACCCTGGCGACCCGGCCGTGATCCGCCCGGCCACCCTGCTGCGGCTCGCCCTCGCCGGCACCCGCACCGACACCGTACGGATCGTCCTCACCGCGTTCGCCGCGCTGCTCGCCACCCTCACCTTCCTCGCCGCCGCCACCGTCATCGCGATCCCGACGGTGGCCGGCAGCGGAAACAACCGGTCCCCGCAGTACGGGCCGGCACTGATCGCCGAAGCCGGGCTGCGGCCCGGTGTCGCGACCGCTCTGTTACTGCTCGCCATCCCGGTCCTCGCCCTTGCCGGGCAGTGCACCCGGCTCGGCGCCCCGGCGCGCAACCGCAGACTCGCCGCGATCCGGCTGGCCGGTGGCACCCCCGGTCAGGTCTGGGCCGTCGCAGCCACCGAAACCGGGCTGGCCAGCTGGCTCGGCTCGGTGGCCGGCCTGGGCAGCTACCTGGTCGGCCGGTCGCTGCTGCACCGGCCCGACGAGCAGGGTCTGCTGCGGCTGCCCACCGACGTGCTGCCGCCGCTCTGGACGATGGCGCTGATCGTGGTCGGCATTCCATCGCTGGCCGCCGGGGTCGCCGCCGTCATGCTGCACTCGGTGACCATCTCCCCGCTCGGCGTCGGCCGCCGAGGGCGGGTCGGGCGGCCCGGACCATGGCCCGGCCTCCTGATCATCGGCGGCCTGGCGGTCACCTTCCTGTTCCAGCCGCTACTGCACTGGGCCAACCACCGTGAAACACCGCTCTGGAGCGTCGCGGTCATCGCCGGTGCCGCGGCGCTGGCCACCGCGATCGGAGTGGCCACCGGCACCGGCTGGATCTCGTACCACACCGGTCAGGTCCTGCTGCGGCTCGCCCGCCGACCCGCCGTGCTGCTCGCCGCCCGACGACTGATCGCCGACCCGTGGCACGGCGCCCGAACCTTCGCCGCGCTGCTCGTCTGCGTCCTCTTCGGTGCCGGCACCGCCGGATTCAGCGCATACCTGGCGACCATGTTCGGCAGTTGGGACCAGGTCAACCGGATTCTCGCCGAGCAGAGCGGACAACCCTTCTACCCCGACGACAACAGCTTCTACTTCGACGCGGTCGCCCTGGTACATCTCGCGGTGGCGCTCGGGCTGGCCATCGCCGCCGCCGGCCTGGCGGTCGCGGTAGCCGAGAGCATCGTCGAGCGACGCCGAGCCAACGCCGCACTCGTCGCCACCGGCGTGCCGCGCGGGGTGCTCGCCCGGTCCATCCTGGTCCAGACCCTCGCCCCGCTGGTGCCGGCGATCCTGGTCGCGATGACCGCCGGGGTGACGATGGTCCGCGCGCTCGGCACCGAAGTCTTCTCGGGCTCGCGCAACACGGCCTACTGCGAGCCTGCCGACGCCTGCCGGACCGCTGCCGATTGGGCCGAGCACAGCGTGGTCATCGAACACCCCGGCGTGACCTTGGCGGTCCCGGTGCCCATCGACGACCTTGCCCTGCTCGGCGGCGGCGCACTCCTGGCAGCCCTGGCCACCGTTGCCATCGGACTGATGTTCCTGCGCGGCGCGACCTCCCTGGCGGAGCTGCGCGCCAGCTGAGGCGATGCGGTGGCCGGTCGGTCTCGGTCGGTCGTGGCGCGTCAGCCGCGGCCGACCGAGCCGAGCAGCGTCGACTCCATCGACGTCGGATGCAGCATCACCCACTGCAGCCGACCCTGGCTGACCAGCCCGACCATCTCCGGGTGGATCCGGGCCAGCCAGCTCTGCGCACCGGCGAACCCGAGCGTCGACGCGGCCAGTGTGGCCTCGGCCGTCGTCAACCGTTGAAACACCACCAGGTCGCTGCGGACCAGCGTGTCCAGATCCCAGCTGCCCAGGTCGTTGCGGACCACCATCGTCGCCCGCCACGGCACTGCGGCCTCCGGCGTCGGCCCCATCGACGGCCCAGTGTCCACCACCATCAACTGCGGATGAGCCGGCGACTGCGGAGCGGGCGGGGTGACGCCCGGTGGCAGGAACGACGCCGACTCCCGGCCCAGCCCACACTGATGCAGAAAGCCAAGCCAGTCCGGCTCGCGGGCCGACTGGATGAACAAGTGGGCACCGAGCGCCATCGCCCGCAACGCGAACAGCTGCGCACAGCGCACCCCGCCGACCAGCAGCAGCCGGGTCGGCTCGGGACGGAACAGCCGCACCGCGACCGGGTCACCCTGCCGGTTGCGCCCGACGACCAGCCCATCGCCGCCGGCCCGCAACCGTACGTCGGCGAGCGCCTCCGGGCCGGCGGTGTGCAACCCGGACGCCGGCAACGTCGACAGCGGATCGGTCAACGCAGGAACCCTCCGAGTGGCAGCGTGGCCGCCAGCCCACGGGAATGCTCGCCGTCGATCCGCTCGGTGCGTCCGCCGCGTTCCCGTACCGCTTCGGTCAACGCCTCGTCGCCGCTGGCCAGCGCCGCCACGTCAGCAGCGGTGAGCCGAACCGCCGCCGACACCGTCACCTCCAGCGGACCGGCCTGCGTCGGATGCGCCACCTCGCGGGTGACCGCCACCGACACCACCGAGCTGACCATCGGCAGCTGCTTCAGCACGTCGTCGAGCTGCCAGGGAAGCTCCGGCCAGCGCAGCAGCCGGCGGCAGACCTGCGGCACATCGCCGCTCCACCACGCCTGCCAGGTCTCCTGCGCGGCGACCCGGTCACTGGCGGTCCCGTACACGTTGCCGCCGTCGGGCTGGCTGGGCAGCTGCGCGAGATAGCCGACCGCCGCGAGCAGCTCGTCGCGCCCGAGTAGCCGGGCTGGCGTCCGCTCCTGCTTCAACTGGCGCTGCACCCGACGCATCGCCGACACCAGCACCGGGGTCAACGCGGTGTCGGTGTACTGGTCCGGGGTACGCAGCGCCTGCACCACCAGCCAGGCGCGCCGGTGCGCGGGCACCTCGCCGCCGGTCAGCTCCCGGTAGGAGCGCTCCACCAGCCCTCGCCCACCGCTCGCCCGCGGCGCCGCCGCCACCTGGACCAGCAACTGCACCGCCATCGGCGGCGTGGCCGGGTCGGCGGCCGGCAGCAACGCCGCCGGCGACGGCAGGCTCAGCGCGGACCCGACGAACATCGAACCGTCGGCCGGATCGAGCTCCAGCACGCCGCAGAGACCGCCACGGTGACTGATCGTCCCCGTCGAGCGCCCGCCCACCTCGACGGTGCCCACCGAGGCCGACTCCTCGACGAAACGCAGCAGATCCGCCGCCCGGTTGCCGCCGCCGACCGGCAGCCGCCGGGACCGCAACCGGTAGCGCAGCCACACCGCCAACCACTGATACAGCCAGCGTCCGCGTACCCGGATGACGCTCGGCGCGACCAACGGCACCAACACCGCCGCGGCCACCAACGCGGTGACCGGCCCCCGCTGGTACGCGGCCAGCAGCGCGGTCACCGCCAACTGCCAGAAGATCAACTGCCCCAGCGCGAACGGGCCGGTGCTGGGCCGCAACCGCCGCGGCCGGATCCGGCCGGCGCCAGCGGACGCCGCCCCGGCCGACGCGAGCGCCGGCACCCCGAGGCCAGCTGACGCCGACGACTGGCCCACGGCCGGAACCGGAACCCGGGCTGCGGCGGTCGCCGTACCCACCACAGCACGATCCGCCGCCGGCACCGCCGCCGCCCGGCTGGTCACCGTCTGATCAGCCGCCGAACCAGCGGTACGGCCAAGGACCGGCGGCGGCGACGGCGGCACCGGCCGGGATGCCGTCGGGTCCGGCACAGCGGCGCCCCGTTGCTGCTGCGGCACCCACTGCTGCTGTCCGTGCGGCGCCGCCGTCGGCGCGTTCCACCCCGGATCCGGGTAGGCAGGCTGGTCAGCTGTCATGGCTCAACGACCGGTCGCCGTACGTACGTCGGCTTCGGTGACCGTCCGCAGCTCGTCCAGGCTGGGCCGCTGACCGGACTGGCGCAGCCGCTGCGCCTGGGCCTTGCGCACTCCTTCGAAGAGCTTGCGCGCCTCGCGGGCGTTGCCGAAGTTGTCGTCCCGACGCATCTGCCCGAAGTGGCCGAGCAACACCTCGGGCACGGTGTCGGCCAGCAGGTACTCGTCGTTGGCCGCCATCCGTTCGACGATGACGACCAGCTGCTGCGGCGAGTAGCTGCCGAACTCCACCGTCTTGGCGAACCGGGAAGCCAGCCCAGGGTTGGCGTCCAGGAACTGCAGCATCTCACCGGTGTAGCCGGCGGCGATCACCGCGATCTCGTCGCGGTGATCCTCCATCAACTTGACCAGCGTGTCGATCGCCTCCTGGCCGAAGTCGCCGCCGCCGCTGCCGAGCGACCGGGACAACGTGTACGCCTCGTCGATGAACAACACACCGCCACGGGCCCGGTCGAACACGTCCGCCGTCTTCTCCGCGGTATGACCGAGGTACTGCCCGACCAGGTCCCGCCGGGAGACCTCACGGAACGAGCCACCCGGCAACACCCCCAACGCGGCCAGCAGCTCGCCGTAGATCCGGGCGACCGTCGTCTTACCGGTGCCCGGCGCACCCGCGAAGATCAGATGGTGGCTGACCGCGCTGACCGGCAACCCGGCACCACGCCGCCACTCGTTCACCTGGATCTCGTCGATCAGCCCCCGAACCTCGTCCTTGACGGATTCGAGGCCGACCATCGCGTCGAGCTCGGCCAGCAACCCGTCGGCCCGGGCGGTGTCCTGCCCGCCACCGGTCTGCGCCGCCGCCGTACCGAACACCGCGTTGCGCCCGGCCGTTCCGGTGACGATCGTCGGCTCGGCACCGTCGGCCACCTCAATGGCCGGCTCGGCGGTGTTCTCGGTGCTGCAATGCTCGACGCTGCCCCGGCAGCCGCGACCGAACGACACGGCCGGGCCACGGGTGTCCCGGATCCGGCAACGCAGCAAGATCGGCGCACTCTGGTGTGCCACGGCCACCCCGGCCCCACCGGTCCGCGAGATCTCACAGGTCTCCAGTGTCGGCCGACCGTACTGGTAGACGTAGACCCCCCGGTTGCCGCAACCGGTGATGCTGGTGGCCCGGATCGTCGGCGCGGCCCCGATCCGCACGATGACCCCGTCCTCGCCGATGTCGGTGAACTCACAACCGTCCACGGTGCCGTCGGCGTCCTCGACGACCAGGCCGTACCGCGCACCGGTGACCGTGCACCGGGTCAAGGTGAAGCTGGACCTGCTGCCGACCGTGACTCCGGCACCGAAGCCTGCGTGCAGCTGACATCCGCCCATGATCAAAGTGGTCCGGGAAGCGGCGACCGCGGGCGCGTCGCCCGCGCGCAGCACCAGGTCGCGCAGCTCGACGACACCGCCGTCGACGGACACCGTCGGGTACGCACCGCTCGACGCGTCGATCGTCACCGTGCCCGCCCCCTGCGCGGCGACCACCGTGATCCGACGGTCGTTGACGAACAGCGCCTCGTAGTAGATGCCCGGGGCGACCGCGACCACCGAGTCGTCATCGGCTGCGGCGAGCGCGTCACCGATCGATGGATAGGCCCCGGGCTGGTCCGGGCAGACCGAGAGGGTGCGCGTCATCGCTCCGGCTCCCTACGCGGCAGGACAAGGGAATCCCGACGATATCTCAGTCGCACCAACCACCGTGACCGGCGATCGGGATCCCGCCGGATCGACGCCGATTGTCTAGGCTCAGCTTCGAGATCCTGCTCGCCCCCACCGGAAGGAGAATCGTGGTGCCGGTACGCATGCTGCCGTTGGCAGCGGCGGCCCTGCTCGTCGGCGGCCGGGTCCACACGCACACGTCGGTCCGCGGCGACCTCGCTCCCGAACTGCATCCGCTGGTCCGCCGCCTGCTGCACGAACTCCCGGTGCAGCAGCGCGAACGCTTCGCCGGCTGGTGCGCCGAGCCGGTCCTGCTCTCCGACCAGCTGTACGCCGCGCAGGATGCGTCCGCTGCGGACCTGTCGCCAGCGGCGGCCAGGGCGGCCCTGTGGGGAGCCCGCCTGCGGCTGACCCTGATCCGGGAACCGGACGACCCCGCGCACGGCCGGACCGTCGCACCGTGCCGGTCCTGCCGGCAGCTGCTCGACTGGTTCGGCGTCGAGGTGGCCGAATGAGCCGGCCCGCCGGCCAGGAGCGGTTCCCTGCCGAGGTGGCAGCCATGCTGTCGCGGGCGGGCTGGCGGGCGTCAGACCGCGACGATCAGCGCGGCCGGGACTGGGCGCTGCGGATCGCCGCACAGGTCGGCCCCGGCGGACGGCAACACGCCGTCGTCGGTCCGGCGATCGAGGTGTACGCCGAGTTCGGCGGCCTGCGCGTCGAACCGGACGGGCCAGGGGTGGACGTCGCACCGAGCCCGGTGCACCTCGATCCGCGACCGGCGGTGCACACCATCGCCACCCTTGCCACTCTCGGTGACGTACTCGGCGTACCGCTGAGCCCGATCGGCGTGGAAGCCGCCGGCCCGGGGATCCTCGCCATCGACGAGCGGCGGCGGGTCTTCGTGCTGGACCACGGTGGCGACTGGTACGTCGGCGCCTCGATCGAGCAGGCCATCAGCACCCTGCTGCTCGGGCTGCGTCCATCGCGGGTCGGCGAGGACGGCAGCTGGTGACCGCCGCCGATCGGCCTGGCCGGGCAGACCGTCCGGGCCGGCTGGCGGCGCTCGGCGGTGGACCACTGTTGCTGCCGGTGTCCGCCGAAACGGCGGCCGGCGGTGCGCCGTTCGCCTGGCCGACCGTGCAACACGACGGCCAGACGCACGTGCTGGCGTTCACCTCCGAGCAGGCCATCGCCACCGCACTGCCCGGCGAATCGGTGCGGTACGTCACAGTGGAACTGGCCGAGGTGGCGGCGAACATCCCCGACGACAGCTGGATCCTCGCGGTCGATCCGGGATCACCGACGGCCGCCCGCATCCCCGCCGGGGAACTGCGTGACCTGCCGAGCTGCGGGACCACCGTGGAGGTGGCCGGGGCGCTGCGTGCCGCGATCGTCGCCGAGGACGCCGACGCGCTGATGGCCGCGCTGCTGCGGGCGGAGTTCACCGTGCCGCTGTCGCCGGCCGGCGACAGCGCGCCCGAGCCAGCTCGGCTGAGCAACCCGGATTTCCCCTGGTGGTGCCTTCCCGACGAACAAGGACAACCGTCGGTGCCGGTGTTCACCTCACCGGCGTTGATGCGTCGTGCACTCGGCGACACCGCGACAGTGGCGGCGACCGCGACCAGTGTCCAACTGTTCGCCAACTGGCCCGACCCGGGCTGGCAGCTCGCCGTCAATCCGGGCACCCCGATGGCGGTCAGCCTGCCCGGATCGGCGGTACGCGGTGTCAGCGGTTGGCTCGACGAACTGCGAACCGGCGGCCCGACCGGCGACGCGCCTGATCCGGCTAGGCCTGATCTGTCCCCGCCCGATCCGGGCCCGTCTGATCTGTCCGTGCCCGATCCGGAGGCACCGTTGCGGATGCAGGTGCTGATTCCGCACCGGTACCTGCATTCGTACGTGTCGGACGGCTACGACCGGATCGCCGGCCTGGTCGACCGTTGGTACGGCCCGGGCCGAGACACCCCACGACGGCTGTACGCCCGGTTGGGCCTGCTCGGCCCGCAGTCACCATTCTCGTCCAGCGACGAGTGGGTGCCGGTGATCCGCTGGCAGCCCGGCCCGGACACGCCGTCGAGCTGGCTCGACGGCGGTCCACAACAGCACGCGCTGGTCGTGCCGGACGGAGCCGGACTGCACATCGTTCATCAGGACGGACGCGACGAACTACTCGCCCGCTACGACGCGGAGCGCCGCCGTTGGCTGCCGGCGCAGGACGGGCCGGCGCAGCCAGAGCCGCCGCCGGTCGAGTGAACGGGGGCGGCCACCCGGGTCGGGCGGGCCCGACGGCGAGGGCCGGTCACCGTGGTGCCAGCCAGCGGCGGGCGGGCGGAGTCTCGAGCAGGATCAACGCGACTCCGGCCAGCCCGCCGACGGCCATCGGCGGCAGCATCGTGTGGTGGTACTCGACCTTGCCGAACAGCACTAGACCGGTCAGCAGGACCAGCAGCACGCCGCAAGTGAACCCAGCGGGCGTCCGCAGGGCGGCCTCCCCGCCTACCCAGGTGAGCCGCATGCCGGCCAGGGTCATGAAGACCAGCATCAGGCAGAGCCCGAGAATCGCCACCGCGATGATCCACAGTAGGAACTTGGCGTCACCCTCGGCCCGGAAGGTCACCACGATGAACGCCAGGCCGGCGACCAGCCAGATGATCGCGGCCGGCACCATCAGCCACACGGCGGCGACCACTGCCGCTGGCGGGCGTTGCGGTTCGGTGGTCATCGGGGCGGCGGTCGCCAGACCGAGTCGTCGGCGTCCGGCGGCGGCTCGGCCCCAGTTCGGTCGGCTGATGGCGGCGGACCGTTGGACGCCGGCACGAGAGCGTCGGAGCCGGCGACTCCCGTCGCCCCGCCCTCCCGGGTGCCACCGAGCGCCGCCGCCCTGCGTCTCGACCGACGCCGTAGCCAACGGACCGCCAGCACGATGCCGGTGATCAGTACGCCGAGGATCCCGAAGAACATCAGCATGCCGATCAGCTCGTCCATGCCGAACGAGTACCCCGGCTCGGGCGGCAGGTAGGCGACCGGGTCCGGCGACTTCGTCGGCCGAGGGCTGGTCCGGTCGTCCGGCTCGGTGGTGAGGGCCGCGTGGATGTCCAGAATGCCCCAGCCGAAGTCCAGATCCTTGCCTGGCGGCCCGGCGTCGATCGCGGTGCCGACCATCCGATCGAACAGCTGACCCTGGTCCTCATCCGGATACCTGGCCTTGAGCAGCGCAAACGCCCCCGACACCAATGCGGTCGCGGAACTCGCGCCGTCGACGGAGTAGTAGCCCCCGCCTACGGCTGCCTGCGTGATGTCCTCCCCGGGCGCGGCGAGATGCGTCTGCTCGGCTCGGATCGACTCCGGCCCGACACCGAGTTCGCGGCCGCTGCCGGTCACCGCGATGGTCCAATCGCTGCGGGCCGGCTGGCCGATCAGGATGTCCCTGCGGTTGCCGATGCCCGCGACGACGATGACCCCGCGCTGGTGGGCGTTCTTCACGGCCCGTTCGAGCGCCGGGTCCGACGAGCCGGTGAGCGAGACGTTGATGATGTCGGCACCGTTGGCGACCGCCCAGTCGATCCCGGTCCCGATCGATCGGGGCGGGATGATGGGGGTATTCGGGCTGGTGATGGCGACCGGCAGGATTTTCGCCTTCGGAGCGACCCCGAGCACCCCGTCACTGCGATCGGGGCCGTGGCCGTGGCCGGCGATCAGCGACGCTATCCCGGTGCCGTGGTTGCGCCGGTCGATGTGGCCGCTGCTGTTGCGGTCGTACATATCCGCACCGGGCAGGACGTTGTCCCGCAGGTCGGGGTGGCTGGCGTCGACTCCGGTGTCGACGACCGCGACGGTGACCCCCTCGCCCTGGGTGATCTGGTGCACCTCGGCCAGCCGTAGCGCCCCGACATGCCAGGACCGGTCCCGGATGTCGTCGGCGTGGGCCGGGCCGGGCAGCGCCACCGCCCCGAGGCCGCCGACGGCGATCGCGGCCACCAGGGCCGTCAGACGCTGAGTAGAGCGCATCGCGGTGTCGTCCCCTCGACTTGAGAGTCACTCAGCGTGGTGCCGGGTGACCAAATGATACGCCCGGTGACACTTCGCCCGGTGCCATGCCAGCTGGGTGTATCACCGCTCATTGCTGGCCGATGCTTCGGCCCTGCTCCGTTGGGGGCTTCTCGACGGGCGTGTCGATCGTGCCTGCGGCCATCGACTCGGTTTCCCACAGCTCGCCGTCGCCATCGCCGTACGCCCAGCCCTGCTGCTGGTCGTCGGACTTGCGGTGCTGCCGGGCACCACCGCCGGCCGGGGCCTGCCCACGCTGACCGCCCAGCGTCGGCGCCGGCCCCTTGCCGGTGGTGCCACCAGGTTTGGCCGGCCCGGCCCGGCCAGGTAGTTGCGGCTTGACCGGGGCGCTCCGGCTGGTAGCGCCCGGCGTGGTCGGGCCCGGTAGCCGTGGGCCGCTGGCCGTCGACTTCGCGGCCGGGCGCTGCCCGCCCAGGCTCGGCGGCGGCGCTGCCGGCCGCCCGGCACCGCCCGCTTGCCGGGCCGGGCGACCCGACGTGTTGCCCGGCAACTGCGGGCCGTCGGGCGGGGTGCCCCGGCCGAGCGGTGGCCGGCTGCCCGGAGCTTGTGGCCGGGCACCGCTCCCGGTCGGGCTGGTGCTGCCGGGCAACGTCGGCGGCTTCGGTGCTGCCCCGCGCGTGGCCGGGCCCTTCGCCGGCGGCGGTGCGCCGGCTCCCGGCAACGCCGGCCGGGGTGGACCCGGCGGCCGGGTAGCTGCGGTCGGGCGGTTGCCGCCCGGCGTCGGCGGCAGGTTCGGCCGAGCCGTGCCCGGGTTGCCCGGTCGTGGTCCGATCGGCCCCGCGCCCGGCGGCACGACCGCTGGCGGTGGGCCCGGTGCCGGACCGACGCCCGGCGGCACGACGGAACCCGGCGGCGGAGCCGGTGCGGTGACCGCCCCGCCGGCCAGGTTCAACCCGTCCGGCACCCGGGGCGGCGGTTGGCCGTTGACGGGAAGTGGCGGTGCCGGCGCGTCGGGACCCGGCACGCCGGGGAGGCCGGGTCGTGGCCCGCCGGGCGGTGCCCCGGGGCCGCCACCAGGCGGCGCTCCCGGCGGCGCCCCGAATGGGCTGGGCGTGGGGATGTCCTGCGGGTGATTAATCGCCGCGTCGGTTGGGCCCTTGAACATGGTGCCGCGGGTGATGTGGCTGATGTAGACGTCGATGTACGTGTCGGCGAGCGGCTTGATGATGTCCCGGGCCCGCTCGAAGTAGTCGTCCATGACGTCCTGCCGGGTCCGGCCGGTCAGTCCGGGGATCCAGTCGTAGGTGTCGGACCACTGCAGGCCATCGTCCGGGTTCGCGGCCTCGACGAGGTACTGCTCCCACAGCGGTCTGAAGTTCTGCTGTGCCGTCTTGATCGTCGAGGCCAACTGCTCCAGGCCGCGGTAGTTGCTGTCTGCGGCCTCCCGCCACTCGTCGAGCGAGAAGAGCGTGGCACCCACCCGCTGCATGAAGTACTCACCGGCCGGTGACTGCCACTTGGCGGCCAGCGCGGTCGCGTACCGCTGGAGGTTGCCGCGGGTGCTTTCCAGGAGCACGTTGATCCGGCGCCACATCTCGGCGACGGCCAGCACCCGCTCGTCGCTCTCGTTCTGGATCCAGCCCCACATCGTCTCGATGTTGGTGGTGTCCTTGCTCCATACGGTGGGCTCGTAGCGCTGGTTGGGATCCGAGTAGTCGACGGTGACGTAGTCGCTGTTGCCGTACGGATACGGAACCGACATCGGACGCCAGCCAAAGTAGTCTTCGGACATCACCGCTCCTCGCTGCCCTGCTCGCGGTGCCTCAGTGCTCAGCTGTGGGACTGTCGAGCTTTTCGTCGTGCATGTCCTCACGATCACCGTCGATGTCGTACGCGCCCGCGCCCTCACCGACCGTTTCGGCCTCGTAGAGCGACAGCCCGGTGTCGGCGACCCCGGGCGCGTACGGGGAGGAGCCCTCCGGCTCGACGGCGAGACTCGGATCCTCGACGTCGTTGCCGGGGTCCTGCCATAGCCCGCTGAGTGTTTCCTGGCCATCCACAGCCATTAAGGCTTCGTGGATCGTCTTGTTGTCCGCTTCAGTGAGCGCGTCGCCGTTGAGGTATTCGGCGGAGATCGACTTCGCGGCCACCGAAAGCGAGGCGAGGCCCTTCGCTACTTCGCCGAGCAACTGGGCAGCGGCCTGGCGGTTCTCGTCGTGCCGCCCCTGGAAGTACCGGCCCTCGGAAAGGCCGGAGCCGCCGAACGGGACCGGGATGGTCAACATGTGGTTGATCCCGCTCTCCAGACTCGGCTGGAAGTTGAGCCGCAACTCGTCCATCACGTAGGTGGCGAAGTCGTCGAGTTTCTCGATGTCGACTTCGATGATCTCGTTGGCGAGCCAGTCGTCGGCCATGCGTCCTCCCCGCGTACATCAGCCACGATAAAACTATCGCGTTGGCGCAACCGATGTGAACCGCCCGTCACGTTCGCGACGGTAGATGTAACAACTGGACCAATCGGGTGCCTTCGCGGCGGGTGACCAGCCAACCCCGGCCGGGCGGCAGCGGTCCGGGTCGGACGTTGCCGAGTAGGACTCCTTCGTCGCGGTTGCCCGACATGACCAGGCCAGGGGTGCCGAGCTCGCGCAGCCGCATCAGGATCGGTTCGTAGAGGGCCCGGCTGGCACCGCCGCTGCGGCGGGCGACGACCAGGTGCAGCCCGATGTCGCGGGCCTGCGGCAGGAACTCCAGCAGCGGCAGCAGCGGGTTGGTGCCGCCCCCGGCGACCAGGTCGTAGTCGTCGACCAGGATGTACAGGTCGGGGCCCTTCCACCAGCTACGGGCGCGCAACTGCTCGGGTGTCACGTCGGCCGGGGGTAGCCGGTCACGCATCACGTTGACCACTTCGACGAGGAGGCCTTCGGTGACCTGCGCCGAGGAGCCGTAGCCGATCAGATGCTCGGTCTCGACGTCGCCGAGCAGGCTGCGCCGGTAGTCGACGACGATCAGCCGGGCCTGGGTGAGGTCGGTGCGGTCGACGATGCCTCGGGCGAGGGCCCGCAGGAAGGTGCTCTTGCCGGACTCGCCGTCGCCGAACAGGATGAAGTGCGGGTCGGCACCGAGGTCGAGGTGTACCGGCTGCAGGTCGATCTCGGCGATGCCGATCGGTACGCCGGACCGCCCGGTGTCCGGGATGCTCTCGTACGGGACCACTGCCGGCAGCAGCCGGATCGGTGGTGCTCCCGGCCCCTGCCAGGCTGCGGCGACGTCGGTGACGAACCGCCGACTGCCGTCGGCGAGGGTCTCGGTGTCCGACTCGCCGTCGGCGCGGGGCAGCGCGGCGAGGAACTGCATCCCATCGGGGGTGATGCCCCGACCGGGTGACTTCTCCGGCACGTTCATCGCGGCGCGTCGGTCCAGGTTGGAGTCGGTGGCGTCGGCGAGGCGCAGCTCCAGCCGGGTGCCGAAGACATCGCGTACGGCCGGGCGCAGGTCCATCCAGCGGCCGGCGGTGATCATCAGGTGGATGCCGAACGACAGCCCACGGTTGGCGATGTCGTTGATCGCCGGCTCCAGGTCCTCGAATTCGCCCCGGACGGTGGCCCAGCCGTCGATCACCAGGAAAACGTCGCCGAACGGGTCGTCGGTGTGCCCGCCGTGGCGGCGTTCCCGCCGGTAGGTGGCCATCGAGTCGATGCCGCGTTCGGCGAACCGGCGTTCCCGCTGCACCATCAGCAGCCGCAGTTCGGCGATGGTACGGCGGACCTGGCCGGCGTCGAGCCGGGTGGCGACGCCGCCGACGTGCGGTAGGTCGCGCAGCGAGGCAAGGGCGCCGCTGCCCAGGTCGAGGCAGTAGATCTGCACTTCGCGCGGCGTGTGGGTGAGCGTCAGCGCCGACACGACCGTACGGAGCAGGGTGCTCTTGCCGCTCTGTGGGCCGCCGATGATCACGGTGTGCCCGGTGGATCCGGCCAGTTCCAGCCAGAGCACGTCGCGCCGCTGCTCGAACGGTCTGTCGATGACACCGACGGCGGCCCGTAGCTCGCCCTGCAGCGCGGGGTTCGCGGCGGTGATGCCGCGTTCCGGGTCGGCGGTCAGTGGGGACAGCATCTGGTCGAGGGTCATCGGGTCGCCCAGCGGCGGCAGCCACACCTGATGGGCTGGCCTGCCCCGGCCGGCGAGCCGGCTGACCAGGATGTCGAGCAGACTCTCGCCGACCGCGTCGGTCGGCTCCGGCGCGGCTTGCCGTGGGCCGGTCGGCAGGCGTGGGGCCACGTACTGGTTGGTGTATTCCTGGACCCGGTCGTCGCCGTCGCCGGCGGCGACCGCCTCGGCGGTCTTGCTGCGGTAGGTGCCGGAGACGTACGCGGCCCGGAAACGCACCAGCGGCTCGGTGCCGAAGCGCAGGTAGCCGTGGCCGGGGGAGCGGGGCAGTTCGTACGCGTCGGTGGCGCCGAGCACCACCCGGCTCTCCATCGCGGAGAAGGTCCGTAGGCCGATCCGGTACGACAGGTGGGTGTCCAGGCCGCGTAGCCGGCCCTCTTCGAGTCGTTGCGAGGCGAGCAGCAGGTGCACGCTCAACGACCGACCGACCCGTCCGATCTGGACGAACATGTCGATGAAGTCGGGTTTCGCGGTGAGCAGTTCGGAGAACTCGTCACAGATGATCAGCAGCGCGGGCATCGGGTCGAGCGCCGCCCCGGCTGCCCGTGCCTTCTCGTAGTCGCGCTGCGACGCGTAGTTGCCGGCGGACCGCAGCAGTTCCTGGCGGCGTACCAGCTCGCCGTTGATCGCGTCGGTCATCCGGTCGACCAGCGGAAGCTCGTCGGAGAGGTTGGTGATCACCGCACTGGTGTGCGGCAACTTGTCCAGCCGGGTGAACGTCGCGCCACCCTTGAAGTCGATCAGGACGAAGTTCAACGTCTCCGACGAGTGCGTGGCGGCCAGGGCCAGCACCAACGTACGCAGCAGTTCGGACTTGCCCGAACCGGTGGCGCCGATCAGCAGGCCGTGCGGACCCATGCCGTCCTGTGCGGACTCCTTCAGGTCGAGCTCGACCGGCGTGCCGTCCGGAGTCAGCCCGAGCGGTACCCGCAGCCGGTCCCGGTTCGGCCGGGGCACCCAGCCGCGTTCGACGTCGAACTCAGCCGGATCACCGAGGTCGAGCAGGTCGGCCAGGTCCTGCTCGACGTTGAGCGGCTGCTCGCCGCGCGACGTCGCGGACAGCCGCAGCGGCGCCAGCTGCATCGCCAGCGACTCGGCCTCGGCGATCGTGCAGCTGTCCGCCACGCCGATGTCCGCCGGGCCGTCCAGGGTGACGCTGGTCATCGCACCCTCAGTGTCGACGTCGAGCACCAGTCGGGCCCGGTCCAGCACCCGTGGCGGGGGCTCGGACAGGTCGACGATGGTGACTCCCTCCACGCCACCGTCGGTCATCAGATGGTCGGACCCGGCCGGGTCGCCGCCGTCGATGACCACCAGCAGATGCGGCCCGGACGCCGCCGAGGCGCCGCCGGAAAGGTTGAAGCGGGGCCGGTTGGCCAGGACGTCGTCGAGCATCGCCTCGAGCCCGGTGACCGTGGGGGAGACCAGCCGCACCGCACCCGCCGCGTCGGTCCTGGTCGGGTGCAGGGCGTGCGGCAACCACTTGGTCCACTCCCACTGCTCGCGGCGGGCCGGGGCGACACACACGGCCAGCAGCAGGTCGTCCGGGGCGTGGAAGGCGGTGGCCTGCGCGATCACCGCCCGTACCAGGGCCCGGGCCCGGTCGACGTCGCCGCGCAGGTGTACCCGGGCGAAGCCGCGCAAAGCCATGTCGACGGGCATGTCCGGCACGGTGGCATAGGTGATCAGGAACCGACGCAGCGCCAGCGCGCACATCGGCTCCAGCTTCTCCAGCGACGTCGGTGGCGGCGGGACCAGCGGCGTCGCCAGTTCCTGCCGGCCCAGTCCCACCCGTACGGTGGCGAAGTCGGGGTCTCCCCGGCGGCGCTCCCACAGCCGCGGCCCGACCGGCAGCGACCACAGCGCCGGCGGATCCGGATGCCGGTAGAACGCGGCCTGCTGCTGCTGGCGGACCGTCCTGAGGACGCGGCGGCGCTGCCGGGCCAGGTGCGCCAGGTATTCCCGGCGGCGCTGGGCCATCTCCTGTTTGCTCGGCCCGCCGGCCTGGTTGCCCAGTTGCGCGGCGAGCATGCCGAGCGCGGAGAGCCCGAACAGCCCGCCGGCGACGTAGCTGAGCGTCGAACCGCCCCGACCGGCGAACATCAGCGCCATCGCGACCGAGCCGGCCAGCATCGGCAGCAGCATCATCAGCTGCCCCCAGGACCGGCCGGTCGGTGCCGGGACCTCGGGCGGCGCGTCCAGCAGGACCTCACCGGACGGGTACTCGGGCTCAGGCTGGCGTACCGGTCGCCGTATCACCACCGTTCCCACGTAAACGTCCTCCCCGTCGTCGTGACGCCCGGACTTCCACGATGCGACCGGCGCCGATGGCACGGGCACATGGTAGGTAGCCTTCTCGAGTCAGGACAGCCCCAGGCTGCCGCCATGGGGAGAGTGCCAAGAGGAGTCACCAGTGGTCACCCAGGCCGGCACCGGACTTGCCCGGATCGCTGTCGTGGCGCCGTCTCGGCGGATCGACCTGGCTCTGCCGGAGCACCTGCCGATCGTCGGCCTGCTCCCCGCAGTGCTGCGGCACGCCGAGGAGAACCCGTCCGACGGGATGGCCGGCGGCGGCTGGTCGCTGCGCCGTACCGACGGATCGACCCTGGATCTGACCCGTACGCTGGCCGCGCAGCAGGTCCGCGACGGCGAGACGCTGCACCTGTCGCCGCGCCGTACCGAGTGGCCGGAACTCGCCTACGACGATCTGATGGAGGCGGTGGCGGCCGGCGCCCGGCGGCGAGGTCTGCCGTGGACGCCCGCTGCGACCCGGTCGACCGGTCTGCTGGCGGCCGCCGCCCTGCTGCTGCTCGCCCTGGTGGCGGTGGTGACCGCGACCGGTGCCGGACTGCTCGTCGGCGTGGCGCTGCTGGGGACGGCCGCCGTACTGGTCGCGGTGGGCGTGGTGTTGTCGCGGGCGATGGCGGACTCGTTGGCCGGTGCGGTGCTGGCGGCCGTGGCCCTGCCGTACGCGTTCGCCGGCGGCGCTCTGCTGCTGGCCGCCGGGGAGCCGATCACCAGCTTCGGTGCACCGCATGTGCTGGTCGGCTGCGCGGCGTTGGCCCTCGCCGGCATGCTGGGCATGTTGGGCGTCGGCGACGCCAGCCGGATCTTCGTTGCGGCGAACGTCGTCGGGGTCAGCGGTGCGTTCGGCGCGCTGCTGGCACTCGGATCGCTGGACGCGCCGCAGGCCGCCGCCGTGGTGGTGAGCCTCGTGACCCTGTTGCTGCCGGCGTTGCCGCTGCTCGCGGTGCGGGCCGGCAAGCTACCGATGCCGGCGCTGCCGCGCACGCCGGAGGATCTGGTCCGCGACGAACCGCAACCGGACCGGACGGTGATCTACCAGGCGACTGCGCGTGCCGACGAGGTACTGACCGGGCTGATGTTCGGCACTGCGGTGACGGCGGCGGCCGGGTCGACACTGCTCACCTTCGCGGGGTCGGTCGGTGCGTTGCTGCTGGTCGCCGTGGTAACCGGCGGCTTCCTGCTCCGGGCCCGGCTGGTGCCGACGGTTCGGCACCGGCTGCCGCTGCTGGTGGTAGGGCTGGCCGGGGTGGCCCTGTTGACGTTGGTCGGTGCCGGGGATCTGGCCGTCGGCTCCCGGCTGGCGATGCTGCCGGTGCTGCTGCTGGTGGCCGCGTCGGTCGTCGCGGCCGGCATGGTCTACAGCCGACGCCCGCCGTCGCCCCGGCTGGCCCGGCTCGGCGACGGGCTGGACGTCGTGCTGCAGTTGGCGGTGGTGCCGGTGGCCTGCTCGGTGCTGGGGCTGTACGGGTTCATGCGGGCCATCAACGGCTGAGGCTGTCGATCCCGGTTGCCGTGGTGACCTACCTGTGCGAGGTCACCACTTGTCGGGGCGCAGCGGCGGGAACGGCCCGCCCCGGATGAGTCGGATCAGCGTTTCATCGACGCCGGCGTCGATGAATCGGTATCCCGCCCAGTGCAGCATGACGAACCGGCCCTCGGCGTCGACCACCAACTCGGACGGGCCGTCGGAGTTGCCGCCGAACGGGAAGACCTGGTGGTCGTGCTCGTCGATGAACACCCGGGCCTCTTCGGTGACCAGACCGCTGCGTACCGGGTGGATGAAGGTGGGGAAGCCGGCGTCGGCGGTGCCGTCCGCGCCGAACTGCGGAAACGTCAGGCCGCCGAATTCCACCAGGGCGGCCCGCGCGGCCGCCGACATGACCAGGCCGGAGAGTTCGTCGGCCCAGCGCGTCGACCAGTTGTCGACCATGGCGCTGACGTCCCGGCCGGGGAACCAGCCTGCGGTCTCCAGGACATGCCGTACGTCCGGTGGGAACCGGCGGTCGGCGGCCCGCTCCGTCGCGTACCGCTGGGCGACGACCGGGACCGGCAGCGGCGGCCATTCGCTGACCTCGCCGGATTCCCGGTCGATCACGATGCGTGGTGTTCCGCTGCTGCCCGGCGGTCCGGCGGCAGCGGAATCCGCACCCGGGTCGGACGGGACCAGCCATGCGACGTACCCCTGATCGAACTCGTGCAGGCCGATCTGCGGGTCCGGGCCGCCGCCGTGGGCGGCGGCCCAACCCTCAGCCAGCGTGCGGGCCTCGTCGCGGCCGATCATCGATGATCCTTCCGGGTGTCGGGGCCGGACCACACGGTACGTTGTCGCGGCCGTTGCCTATGGTAGGCAGCACGCCGCGCGGGGTAGTCACGCGGCACCGGGCAGGTAGGAGGTTGCCGGACATGCCGTCGCGGCGCGACCAGGTCCAGTCGTACCAGTTCTTCGTGCAGCGGATGACGTCCGCGTTGCTGGCCGGCGACCCGGATCCGGCGGTAGCCCCGTTTCGGCGGCTCGGCGGTGCCGGACTCGGCGGGATCATGGTCGCGGTGCTCTGCCTCGCCGCCGTCGGGGTGTTCGGCTTCGTCGTCCCCGGTGGTTCGACCGGTTGGCGCAACGGCAAATCAGTGATTCTGGAGAAGGAGACCGGCGCCCGGTACGTCTACCGCGACGGCCAACTCCACCCGGTGGTCAACTACTCGTCGGCGTTGCTCGCGATGGAAGCCTTCGTGCCGATCACCAGCGTGTCCCGCAACTCGCTGGTGGGCACGGCCCGGGCCGGGCGGATCGGCATCCCGGATGCCCCGGACGCCCTGCCCGAGGCGAAGCGGATCCTCGACGGCGCCTGGACATTGTGCTCCCATGCGGTCCGGGACCAGTCCGGGGCGCTGGTCAGCACGACGGTGCTGACGGTGGGCCGACCGCCGGTCGGTGGCCGGGCTGCCGGCGACGGTGCCCTGCTGGTCCGCGATGCCGACACCGACCGGCTGCACCTCGTCTGGCGCGACCAGCGGCACGAGCTCGTCGACGAAGAAATTGTCCTGGAAGGACTGACATTGCGCGCCGAGCCGGTGGTGCTGGTCGGCGGTGCCTGGCTCAACGCGCTGCCGGCCGGCGAAACGATCGGCACCCGCGGCGTCGCCGGCCGCGGTGGGCCGTCGAGCGCGCTGCCCGACGCGGTGACCGGCCGGATCTACGTCGTCGAGAACCAGGCCGGCGCGCGGCAGTACTACCTGGCGGAACGGGACCACCTGGTCGCGCTGACCGCGTTGCAGACCGAGGTGCTGATGGCTGATCCCCGCACGCGGGCCGCGTACGACGGCGACCGTCCACAGGCGCTGCCGGTCGACGCCGCCACCGTGGTCGGTGCCCCCCGCGCGGAAACGCCGCAGCAGGGCCGCGTGCAGGCCCCGGAGCAGCGGCCGGAGATCGTCCGGCTCGTCGACGGCCAGCAGAGCGTGTGCGCCGGCTACCAGCCCGGCAGTCACGAGCCGCAGGTGCTGCTGGACGCGCGCACGGATCCGGTCACCGAAGCGATCGTCACCCCGGCGCGCACCGCCGACGGGGTCCCCCTGGCCGACCAGGTGGTCATCGAGCCGGGCTACGGTGCGCTGGTCGAGTCGATGCCCAGCCCGGATGCCCCGGCCGGCACCCTGAACCTGGTCACCGACCTGGGGATCCGCTATCCGCTCGCGGACCGGGCCGTCGCCGCGATGCTCGGCTACCAGCAGGTGGAGCCGGTGCGGCTGCCCGCGAGTCTGGTGGTACGGCTACCGAGTGGCCCGGCCCTGGATCCGGCGGCCGCCAGGTCACCGGCCTGAGCAACTACTGTGGATCATCGGGTGGTTGTCGGGGGAGAGTCGGTTTGCCGGCATGCTCTGGCGCCACTGGACAGGAGCATCTACCGTTTCATTGACAGATGGTGCGGCTACGCGCGCCATGCGGCCGTCCACGGATGTGGGCATCGCAACAGAGGACGGGGTGACAAGCCGCCATGACCGGGATGAACACCAATACCGGACTGATGGTTCAGACCGAGAAGGACGTCGATGCCGTCGCGGATCGACTGACCGGAAACCTGAACCGGCTGATGGATCAACTCGCGCCCCTCTACGACCAGTGGAAGGGCATCGGTGCCGGCTCGTTCCAGCAGGTGCGCCAGTCGTTCGACGAGGACATGGCGCGGTTGAACCTGGCGCTGCGGTCGATTGCCGAAGCGGTCGGCTCGGCCGGTAAGGATTACGAAGTCAGCGACGAGGAGATCAAGTCGGAGATGGATTCGGCGGGGGCCACCGCTGGCCAGATCACCGCGGCGCTCAAGCTCTGACCGGGGGAAACAAGATGGATATTCGTTACGACTTCGCCGCGTTGAATGGCGCCGCCGACAACTGTGGCTCAGCGGCCAAGAACATGATGAGCGAGCTCGATGGTCTCAAGACCGGAATTCAGCCGCTGGTCGCGAGCTGGGAAGGCTCCGCACAGACCGCGTACCTGGCGCGGCAGGCCGAGTGGGAGTCGGCCGCCGACGACCTCAAAGGCCTGCTCACCCGGATCGAGGGTGCCCTGCGGGAAGCCGCCCTGCGGATGCAGGCCCGGGAGGCCGCCAACCGCGCCAAGTTCGAGTGATCCAGGGGTGAACGATCCGGCAGGTGACCGCGACCGGCCATCGGGCAGCGGTCGCGGTCACCGCCGCGCCGGGCCGTCACTGTGTCGATCCACCGCCGGCTGCGGTCACCGCCGCGCCGGCCCGGGCACCACGAAGTAGGTCTCCTGCGGATCCGCCCAGGTCGATGTGTCACCCGACGTCGTGCCCGAGTAGGTGCCGGTGCCGTCGGTCGAGCGGGTCGGCCGCCAGCGCCGCCGTCGACCACGCGGCACGGCCACCATCGTCGCCGCGATGGCCGCCGCGACCAGCGCCATGCCGGCCACCGCCCCGACCGCGACCCGCCCGAGCCGCTGCCACCTGGCCGTCCGCGCCGCCAACACCGGATCGGTCACCAGCGCCGGCAACGCCTGCGCCGCCACCGGCTCGCCATCGGACAACGCCTCCGTCACCGCCCGGTACGGGTTCACCACCCCCTGGCCGTATCCGCTCGACCGGCCACCGGCGGCCGGATCGGCGGTGGCGATCAACCGGCGGGCCACCTCGGCGGCGGAGAGTTGCGGCTCAGCGGCACGCAGCAGCGCCGCAGCCGCGCTCACCACCGGCGTCGCGTAGCTCGTGCCGCTGACCACCCGGTGCCCGGAGACCCGGGACGCCACGATTACCGCACCGCCCGGCGCCACCAGGTCGACGTACTCGCCGACCTGCGAATCCGGCAACCGGATGCCGTACTCGTCGATCGCACCGACGCCGATCACCCCGTCGAAGGCCGCCGGATACGGCGTGGGATCAGGACGCTCGCCGCGTTGGTGTTCGTTGCCGGCGGCCGCCACCAGGACCACGTCGGCGTTCCTGGCCCGCTCGACCGCCGCCCGTACCGCCTCGTCCGGGTCGTACATCGTCACCGACATGTTGATCACGTCGGCGTCAGCGGCGATCGCGAAGTCGATCGCCTCGGCGAGCCGGTCGCCCGCCGAGGTGGCACCGCCGTCCTGTGCCTGGAGCTGCTCGACGACCCGGATCGGCACGATCGTCACGCCGGGCGCGATGCCGTGGAAGCCGACTCCGTCACGTGCGGTGGCGGCGATGACACCGGCCACCGCAGTTCCGTGCGAGGCGCAGTCCACATTGCCGTCGTCTTCGAGGCCGAGGACGTCGGTGCCGTCGGTCACCCGCGCCGACAGCTGTGGGTGGTCGTCGTCGACTCCCGAGTCGATGACCGCGACCCGCACCCCGGATCCGTCGGTGACCGGCCAGATCCGCTCCGGCGCCAGCCACCGCTGATGCCACGACAGCTGCGAGACGACCTGGCCGGGTTCGGCCGGGCTGCGGCAGCTGCCAGGTGCCGCCCAGCCCGGCGACGCCACCACCACAGCGGGCAGCACGGCCGCCGCGGCGATCGTCACCAGCCGGGCCGACCAGGACGCAGACCGCATCTGCTGACCTCCCGACGTCCCCAGTGGTGGTGGAATCCTACCGAGCGGCCGAGCCGGCGACAGGTCTCGTGTGGTTGGCACACATTCAGTATCGTCAGGACATGCCTCGCCGGGGCGGTGCCCTGGTGCCCGGCTGGCGCGGTGACGGGGAGGGCACCATGGACCTGCAGGGCCTGCGAGCCCGAGCCGACGAGTTGATGGCGCAGTTCGACCGGATGCGTTCCGGGGTCGGTGAGCTACAGCAGCAACTACGTGCCGTGTCCGCCACCGTGACCTCGGACGACGGGCTCGTCACCGTCACCGTCGGCCCGCGCGGGCAGGTGACCAAGGTGGAGCTCGATCCGCGCGTCTACCGGCAGCCGAACGCGTCGAAACTGTCCACCACCATCACCGAGACGATCCGGGTCGCCACCGACCAGGCGATGGCCGAGGTGGAGCGGATCTGCCGGCCACTCGTGCCCGACGCGCAGTTCCAGGCGCACATGGACTTCGACCTGGACGGACTGTTCCGCCAGCTCGACGTCGACCTGCCGGGAGGAGACCGCAAATGACCGATCCGCAGCAGACCTTCCTCAACCCGGATGCTGCCCGCCCGGCGGGCAGCGCGCTGGGGGCCGCAGCCGAGAAGCTCGCCGGTGACTGGAACCGGATCACCGGCACGATCCGCGCGATGAACGACGGCAGACCCTGGGGGGACGACGAGGCCGGTCGGGCCTTCAACGAGCACTACCTGGAAGGTGGCGACGAGGCACCGGCGAAGGTGACCCTCGACGCCGGCGACGAACTCGTCGAGGCGGTCTCCGACGTCGGGGTGCGGATCGTCTCCTCCGTCGACGGCACCGTCGCCGACGACGACGATGTCTCCAGCAGCTTCGGCGGCAAGTAACCCTGCTGGCCCGGCGGCGCTCGGAGGACCCACGGCGTGGCGATCATCAACCCCAGGGAGTGGTTCGGGGAGTACGGGTGGGTCTGGGACGCGATCACCTGGGCCAGCGCCGGTGAGGCCTGGCCTGTCGGCGACGAGGACCAGATGCGCGAGCTCGCCAGCGCCTGGCGCGAACTCGGCGAGGCCGTCCGGACTGCCCTCGCCGACGCCGATCCGGCGGCGCTGCGGATCATCGAGAGCTGGGGCGGCGACGCCGGCGGCGAGTTCGCGAACTTCTGGCGGCAGGTGGGCATCGGCCCGAACACCGGGCTGCCGGTGCTGCAGGAAGCGACCGACGCGTTCGCCAGCGGCTGCGACGCCGCCGCGACCGAGATCGAGTACGCCAAACTGACCATCCTGATCGCGGTCGGCATCACCGTGATCGCGGTCTTCGTGGCGCTGCTGATGGCCTGGCTCGGCGGCGTGTCGGCCGGTGCGATCCCCGGCATTCTCGCCGCTGGCCGGCAAGCGGTGATGGTCGCCTTCCGCCGGCTACTTGCGCAACTCGGCCGGCAGATGGTCACCCGGGCCGGGATGCGGGTCGCGTTGCGCAGCTCGGCGCGGCTGGCCACCACCCAGGTACAGCGAATCGGGGTTCGGCGGCTCGGCACCCAGCTCGGCATCGAGTTGGCCGAGGAGATCGGCGAAGAACTGATCATCGACGTCGGTGCGCAGGCGTTCCAGATGGCACAGGGCAACCGACGTGAGTGGGACGGCCAGCGGACGCTGACCTCCGGCGTCGGCGGGGCCTTCGGCGGGATGCTCGGCTTCGGCGGCAACCGGCTGCTGCGTAACACGATCGCCCCTCGGGTTCCGGTGTCGTTCCGCCCACCAGCGCTGAACTTCCGCGGCGGTGGGGTGGTCCGCTGGGGCGGGCGGTCCGTGGCCGCCGGCATGCAGAACGCCGTCGTCTCGCCAGCGGCCAGCGTCGCCGCCAACCTGGCCGTCGCCCAGCAGTGGTCCAACCCCGGCTGGGCGGGCGTGCTCGGCGGGTTCACCAGCGGCGCCGGGCGCGGCGGCGCGACGATGGCGGCATCCTCCACCGGTGCAGCGGCCGCCAACCTGGCGAACCGGCTGGGCGGGGTCGCGCCGCCGACCGGCACACTGCCGAACGGGGCGGATCTCGCCGGCACCGCGGCGCTACCCAGCGTCGATGCCGGTGGGATCGATCTGAGCGCGCTCGACACAGACGTCAGCACCACCGGCACCGGTGCGGACACCGACGGCGCCACCGGAACGGCCGCCAACGGGACTACCACCACCCATGGCGACCCGGCCACGTCAGCACCGGCGACGTCCGCCGCACCGCCACCCACGGCGGTGCCGGACACCGGAGCGGGCTCCATCTCCCTGGCAGCCGCGCCGCCGGACTCGGCCACCGCCGTCGCGCCGCCGGTCACCCGGTCGGATGCGGTGGTGGCAGGCGACCCCAACGACTCGGCGTCGGCCCCACCGGCCGTTCCCGGGCCGACCGTGGCAGACGTGGTACCGGGCGTCGACGCGCCAGCGGACCCTGCCGGGCCGCCACCGGTGGTCGCAGATGCCGCCCCAGCCGATGCCGCCCCAGCCGATCCCGCCCCGGCCGGCATGGCGGTTACCGCCCCGGTGGTCGACGCCCCGGCTGCCGATCCAGGTGTCGACAGCCCTGCCCCGAGTCCACCGGTGCTGGATTCCGCCAGCCAGGACACCCGACCCGGGACAGCGCAGCCGGAGACCGTTGTCGCGGCACCCGGCCCGGCCGCGACCGGTCAACCTGCGGCGGCGACCACCGTCGGCCCGGCGGCGACCCCCGCTGCCTCGCCAGCCACCGCCCCAGCGCCAGCGACAACGCCGCCGGCTGCGACCGCATCGTCAGCGACCGCACCTGCGGGTACCGCGTCGACCGGGGCCACCGCCTCGACCGGGGCGCAAGCCTCGATCAGCGGTACCCAGCCGAGCGGCAGCACCACGCCCGCCGCAGCACGAGCCACCACGCCCGCCGCAGCACCGGCCAACACATCAGCGACGACACCGGCCCGACCGCCGGGAACGCTGTCCGGGCCGTCCGCCGGCTCCATCTCACTCGGCCCGCCACCCGCCGCGCCGCCAGCAACAAGCAGCGGCGAACCAGGCCGACCGGCGAACTCGACGCCGGGCCAGTCCACGCCGGGCCAGTCCACGCCGGGCCAGTCCACGCCGGGCCAGCCGGGGGCCGGCAGCCAGGTCGACCCGGACACCCTGCAACGATCGGCCGGACGCACCGGGACCGGAACACACAGCTGGCAGCTGGCGCCGGTCGGGTTCGACGGCGACCCCACCGGGCCCGACGCCGACCAGGCGCTCATCGCCGCGTCCCGTGCACTGGTCGACGCCGTACAGGACGCCGTCACCCGACAGCAGCAGCAGATCACGCCCGGCGAGCGCATCTCGATGGGCAAGCGGCCCGGGGTGGTCGGCGCGCTGATGACCAGCAGCGGGCAGCTCACCACCCACACCAGCATGACCGCCGACCAGAGCACCGACCCGGCGACCAGGCCGACCCCGCATCCGCTGGTCGACACCGTGCTGGCGCAGGTGGCGCAGGAAGTCAGCCGCACCGGTAGCGGGCATGGCCACTGCGCCGAGGTCGCCCTGGTCTCCGACGTGCTCTACCAGTTGGAGCAGCAGTGGCGGGACTCCGGCGCTCCCGGTGACTTCGAGACGTACGCCCGATCGGAGCTGGCCGGGGCGCGGATCGTGACCCACCAGTTCCGCCGGGCGCTCGACATCGACGTGGTGTACGAGCGCGGCGACTACCGGCCGCCGTGCCGTTCGTGTGGGCCGATGCTCGACAAACTCGGCGTCACCCCGGTGGTGGACACCGATCGGCTGCCCGGCCCGGTCGCACCCCCCGAATCCGGTGCGCTGGGCGACGGGCGACCACTGCCGGACACCAGACCCACCGGCGACGGGCAGGGCCTGATCCCGCCTGATCCCGCCGATCAGCAGGCGCTGACCGACGCCGTACCGATCGGATCGGACGGCCGTCCGGAAGTACACCCGGACCCGCGCGATGGCCGGTGGCCGGAGCTGGTCAACGACGGTGGCCCGGCGAACCCGGGCCGCGCCACCAACTGCGCCGACGTCGGCCTGTCCGTCCTCGCCACCTGGTACGGCGACCCGCAGGTGGCGGCGTCGGTCGACGCGTCGGTGCCCGCCGAGCCGGGCAGTACCCGGCGACAGGAGCAGTGGTTGGGCGCAGGCTTCGAGCCCAACGGGCGGGGGCCAGCCGGGCTGGAGGCGGTCGCCGACCAGCTGCTGCGGGCCGGCCACGGCTCCGCCGCGTTGATCATCACGAGCTGGACCGCGGCGGTCGGTGGCGGAGCGCACACCTGGAACGCGGTCAACCACAACGGCCGGATCATCTGGATCGACGCGCAGAGCCGTACCGTCTCCGACACCGCGCCCATCTACGACAGCGAGGTCGACGGCGTCTGGTCGATCGTCCTGGACGCCGCCGGCAATCCGGTGCCGGCCAGCCCGGACACCGCCACCCGACCCGCCGAGCCTGCCGGTCCGGTCGATCCGACTGGGCCGACCGATTCCGGGCCGGCGTACCTGGACGCGTTTACCGAGTCGGACCGGGCCGCGCTGCTCGCCGAGTTGCAGGCCGCCCAGGTCGACGCCGACGCCATCCTGGCCGAGCTGGAGACGATCGGCGACCAGCTCAACGCCGACCTCGGGCTGGCCGGCGCAGCTGCCCTGACGCCGTTGGGCAGCGAATACCGGGTCAAGGGCGCCGAGTCGCTGGCCCGCAAGTTCAGCACCGAGTTCGAGCCGAAGGGGTACACCCTCCCGGAGGCGCTGGCCGAAACCAACGACACGGTGCGGTTCTCCGTACGGGCACCGGAGACCGACGCGTACGGGCCGGCGGTGACCGGCATGCTCGACGCCCTGGTCGCCAGCGGCCACCAGGTCACCGACGTGAAGAGCTTCTGGCACTCCGGCAACCGGTTCTTCGGGCTGAACTGCACCCTCGTCTCACCGACGGGCCGCACGTTCGAGGTGCAGTTCCCCACCGCCACCAGCTGGGCGATCGGCAAGCAGACCCACGGGCCGTACGAGGTGATGCGGGACCCGGCGGCGACCCCGGCCGACCGGATGCACGCTCTCCTCGACATCCTCGCGGTCAACAAGGCGCACGACATCGCCGGCCGGATGCCTGGTGGCATGCCGGCACTGACCGAGCGGTACGGCCCGCCGAAGGGCACCAGCTTCGCCAAGTGGATCGGCAAGCAGGACCAGGCCGGCCTGCGACAGGACTACGTCGACTGGCTGGCCGCCGACCCGAGTCGCAGCTTCCGGCAGGAGCTGGCTGCGCGAGGATTGGACCTATCCGACCTGCCCGGATTCGATCCCGATGCGATAGGAAGCACAGATGCCAACCCTGATTTTCCGCTACCACCTGCTGTATCGGACGGACGACCAGACCCAGCCGCCGGTCAACGTGATAGCGGTGGCGGCCGGCGCCGGGCCGACCCAGGCGGTGATCTGGGACCGTCCGACGTCGAGGTGGGGCTTCCGACCGGACGTGGCGGCGTCGATCCTGTACGCCGACCCGGAGCGCCACAGCGTACGGGCAGTGGACCGGGCGACGGCGGAGTCGGTGACGCATCACTTCACGACGGTGCCGCTGCCGAGCGAGGCGGAGCTGACCCGGATCTGCCAGCAGAGGGCGAGCATCTAGCCGACGCTGCCACAGAAACGACGGAGTACCTCGACAGGCTGTCCGAGACCGAGAAGCAGGAGTTGTATCGGGGAGTAGCGGCTGCGCAGGCCGCCGCGTTGGCAATCCAGGGAGCCGTAGAACAAGTCATTTCCAGGATGCGGGCACAGCCCGGAACTTCCGGTGCCGACTCGCCCGCTCTGCTTGGGGCAGAAAACCGAGTCAAGGAACCGGAGTCACTGGCCCGAAAATTCGTGACGGAATACCGCCCAGTTGGCGATGACGTGGCCGGAGCGCTGGCCGCTATCAACGACGTCGTACGTTTTTCGGTGCGCAGTCCCGGTGGGCCAGCCTACGGGTCCACCGTGGATCAAATCCTCAACGGGCTCCAAGAGGTGCATCACCTAGTGGTGTCAGGAAAGATCTTCTGGCACCCCGGCAACCGGTTTTTCGGCCTGAATGCCACTCTCCGTTCTCCCGAAGGACGGTTGTACGAAATTCAGTTTCCAACTGAGGCAAGTTGGAGAGTGGGCAAGCATACGCACGAATTCTATGAGGTGTTGCGGGACGGCGACTCGCATCCGGTTGATCGCGTGCATGCCTTCCTTGATATCCTCGCTCTGAACAGGTCGGCTGGGTTGACAGCCGAGTTGCCAGGCGGCCTCGACGTTCTCGCTGATCGCTTCGGCGAGGCACGGTTCAACGGGCTCGCACGATGGCTGGACAGGGTCGATTCGAGTACCTCATCAGGATCAGGCAACACTGTTCGGCAGCGGTACGGTGAGTGGCTCTCGGCAACGCAACGTACTTTCGGCGATGTACTTGCCTTCCGCGGACTCGACTACACTGACGTGCCTGGACTTGGGCCGGACTCCTGGATGGACGGCAATGGCAGACATGATGTTCCAGTACTATCTGCTGTACCACCCGACGCGACCGTCGGACAACCCAGCGAACGTGATCGCGCTGGCGAACGACCCGGGTCCGACCAAAGCGGTGATCTGGGACCGTCCGACGGCCAAGTGGAGTTGCCAACCGGACGTGGCCATCGCGGTGTTGTTCGTCAACCAGGAACGCAACAACTTCCGCGGGGTCGACAGGATGACGGCGGAGTCGGTGACGCATCACTTCACGACGGTCCCGTTGCCGAGCGAGACGGAGTTGACCCGGATCTGCCAGGAGGCCAGCCCGACCTGACCGGCACCCGGCCGGTGTCCGGTGAGGGCCGCGACACCGGGTCAACAACCCTGGCGTCGGCGAATGCCGCAGGTGAGTCGTCGACATTGCCGGAGCAGGGAGGGGTCGTCGATGACCGCGGACGAGGCCAGAGCACTGATCAGCAGACTGCTGGGCAGCAGGAACCCGATCGAGATGTATCCGTTCGAGTTCGGCTGGCTGGTCCGGGAGGAGTTGTCGACCCAGGAACGGCAAGCCGGGATGCACATGGGTCAGGGGAGCTTCATCGTGGACCTGACGGGCGTGGTGACCGCCCAGCCGAGCCTGCCGGCGACGGTGGTGGTCGAGGAGTACGCGGCGGAGCGTCGGCAGGGCCGGATCTCGGGTCGGCAGGTGTGGCCGGAGCCGGGCCCGCCACCGGAGTAGCCGACCGGGCCGTACCCGTGGCGGGCGGCGATGCGCCGCTGGCCGGCTCGCGTCCGGTTGGTCCGTTGAATTTGGCGCCGCTGGAGGATGTGGGTTTTCAGGCGGATCTTGAGTCGGTGTTGTGGTCGGGTGATGGTTTTGTGGTGGGTGCGGATCCGTCGTCGCATCCGTTTGGTGGGTTGGTGAATGATGGTGGTCCGGCGCGGTCTGGTCGGGGTAACAATTGTATGGATTGTTCGTTGGCGGGTTTGTCGAGTTTCCTTGGTCGGCCGATGGTGTCGTTGCCGAGGTGGTCGGATGTGTTGCCGGACGGCTCCATCGACCGACAGACCGGCGAGGTGGCTGGCGTCGACCGGGCCGAGGAGTGGCTCGGCGGCGAATGGGTCGCGCCGCCGGCGAACATGCCCGGGTCGCCGCAGAAGCGGTCGGTGGCGGTCGCCCGGCAGTACGCACAACTGCAGGAGCGTGTGGCGGCGGCCGGTCCGGGCAGCGCCGCGCTGGTGGTCGCCGACTGGCTGAGCGTGGACGAGTCGACCGGGCGACTGCAGCTCGACGCCGACGGCAACGCCCTGGCTGACGGCTCGCACGCGTTCCTGATCGTGTACCCGTACGGTGCGGACGGGCCGGTGTGGTGGGATCCGCAGGACGGCCAGACGTGGTCGACCCCGCCGGCGCACCTCGTCGCCGGCACCCACACGTTGTGGTCGATGGACGCGCCGACAGTGGCAGGTGGAGGGACCAGCAGTGACCCGGGACGAAGCGCAGGAACTGATCCAACGGCTGGTCGGCACGCCGAATCCGATGGCGCTGCACGAGTTCGAGTTCGGCTGGCTGGCGCAGGAGACGCTGAGTCCACAGCAGCGCGGCACGGGGATGCAGATCGGCCTGGGGAGCTACATCATCGACCGGGACGGGACGGTGACGGTGCACGGGAGTCTGCCCGTACCGGTGACGATCGGCCGCTACTCGACGGAGCGTCGCCTGGGTCGGATTTCGGGTCGGCAGGTGTGGCCGGTGACGGAGTCGGATCCGGAGTAGTTGGGTCTGCTGTTGTTGGTGGCGGTGGGTTGTCGGGGTCGCGTCCGGTTGGTCCGTTGAATCTGGCGCCGTTGGAGGATGTGGGTTTTCAGGCGGATCTTGAGTCGGTGTTGTGGTCGGGTGATGGTTTTGTGGTGGGTGCGGATCCGTCGTCGCATCCGTTTGGTGGGTTGGTGAATGATGGTGGTCCGGCGCGGTCTGGTCGGGGTAACAATTGTATGGATTGTTCGTTGGCGGGTTTGTCGAGTTTCCTTGGTCGGCCGATGGTGTCGTTGCCGAGGTGGTCGGATGTGTTGCCGGACGGCTCCATTGATCGGCTGACCGGCGAGTCCGACGGGGTGGGCCGAGCCGAGGAGTGGCTCGGCGGCGAATGGGTCGGCCCGGCGACGGAGCTGCCGGGGGCACCGGCGGACCGGGCGGCGGCGGTCGCCGAGCAGTACGCACAGTTGCAGGAGCGGGTGGCGGCGGCCGGTCCGGGCAGCGCCGCCCTGGTCGTCGCCGACTGGCTCAGCTTCGATCAGCACGCCGGCCAGCTCAACCTCGACGCAGCCGGAAACGTCCGGGCCGCCGGCTCGCACGCCTTCTTGATCGTCTACCCGTACGGTGCCGACGGGCCGGTGTGGTGGGATCCGCAGTACGGCGGGACGGCGTCGCAGCCGCCTGCCGGGTACCTGGCGGCCACGCACACGCTGTGGTCGATGGACGCGCCGGCAGCGGCAGGTGGGGGGATCCGCAGTGACTCGGGACGAAGCGCAGGAGCTGATCCAGCGGCTGGTCGGGACGCCGAATCGGATGGCGCTGCACGAGTTCGAGTTCGGCTGGGTGGCGAGGGAGATCCTCTCCGAGACGGAACGGACCCGGGGGATGGGCCTGGGCAAGGGGAACTGGGTGATCGACCACAACGGGGTGGTGACCGCGCACCGGAGCATGCCGCCAATGGTGATCATGCAGGAGTACGCGACGGCGCGGCAGTCGGGCCGGATAACCGGCCGCCAGGTGTGGCCGCCGACGGAGCCCACCGACCCGAGCACGCCGCCGGACCCGACGGACCCGACGGACCCGACGGACCGGAAGGACCCGACGGAGCCGGGCCGCTAGCCGCCAGGGCGGACCTGTACAGCGCGGCCGCCGGCACCACGTTCGGTGGCGCGTTGCACGACGCCGACCCGGTCGCCGTCGCGGCGGCGGTACGCGACGCGCTCGAATCCGGGCTGCTGCCCGACGGCGCTGTCGCCGACCCGGAAACCGGGATCGTCACCCTGGACACCGCAACCGGGCCGGTCACTGTCGCCGTCACCATCGGTCCGCTGCCACCCGGGGTGACCATCGCCCCGGTCGCCACCATCGCGCTGCACGCCGACGGTGCCACCGTACGGGTGTCCGAGCAGGCGTCCGCCGACCATGTCCGGCGGGCGGTCGCCGCCGCGCTCGCTGAAGTCGACGCGATTGCCCAGGAACGCGCCGACGGGCTGCGTACCGACGCGACGACCGCACTCGCCGAAGGTGCCCGGCCGCAAGGCGACGGGCAGCGGCACCTGACCGCGCGGGACCTGGGTCGGCTGGCCGAGCTGCGTACCGTCGCCGATCAGCTGGCACAGGCGGGCACCGGCCGGCACGCCGACCCGGCCGAAGTGGCCCGGTTGCGCGCTGACGCGGTCGGTCTGCTGATCTCCAGTGGACTGCTGGAGCCGTACCCGGGGCATCGGGTGCACAGCCTGGTGCCGAACGTACCGCTGGTCGGGCTGGCCGCCACCGACGCCCGGTTCGCCGCCATCCGTACCCAGTTGGGGCCGGCCTTCGCGGACCTGGCCGGACTGCTCGCCGTCGCCCGGGACGCACCCGGTCTGGCCGACCAGATCCGGGTGGTGCAGGCCGATGTACGGGCGGCGGCCCGCGGCTGGGCTGCGCAGGCGACGGCGCTGCGCGACCAGGCTGACCTGGCGTTGACCGACCGGGTGGACGCGGCACTCGACGCCGACCCGCGGCATGTCTTCGACCGGCTGGTCATCGGTGGCGGCTGGGCGGCGACCGCCGACTTCGCCACCCTCGACGCGCCGCCGGACACCGGGATCGGGTTGCCGCCGGTGCTGGCGGTGTCGCAGGGCCACGACCCGTGGGCGGACCGGCAGCAGCTGCTGATGGGGCAGGTGCCGAGTGAGCTGGAGATTCCCGGGTTGCCGTTCCAGCCGGCGGACCTGGCCGACGAAGGAACCCAGTTCGCGCTCTCCAGTGACTTCGCGGCGGCGGTCGGGGCGGCCCGCGCGTACACCGGGATGCCCAGCTACCAGGGCACCGCGACCGCGATCACCCCCCGCCCGACGGACGCTGGCGACGCCACCGAATGGCCGGCTGGCGCGAACTACCAGGTGACCATCGGCGACCGCGGCTTCTACACGGCCACCGTGGACATCGCCGCCGGTCCGGGCCCGGCGAGGGTGCCGGCCGCGCCGGCGTCGACAACCGGCCGGTACGTCGACCCGGCGACTGGCTACCGGGTCGACCGGTCCGGTCCGGTGCCGGTGTTCCGGGACCCGACCGGCGCAATCGTCGACCCGGCAGCGCTGCCCGCCCAGGTCCGTGCGGTGCTCGGCGGCACGGAGAATGACTCGCCGTTGCTGGCCGACACCGCCGGCCGGCTCACCGATCCGCTGCTGGCGGATCCGGCCAGCGGCTACGCGGTCGACCCGGCGACCGGCCAGGTGTACGCACCGGACGGGCGGGCCGTGGACCCGGCGGCACTGCCCGGCGATGTCGCGCCGCGGCTCGGGTTCGACGCCGACGGCCGGTTCAGCGAACCTCGGCCGGAGCGGCCGCACGTAGACTTCGGTGGGCAGAACATCGCCGACGCGTACCAGCCGGGTGACCGGGTGCTGGTGTTCGGCGCGGGTGCCTCCGGGGCCTGGGACATCGAGCAGGCCGCCGCGTCACCGGCGGCGACGATCGACTGGTCGGCCCGCGCGGTCGGGCTGCCGCCGGCCGACCGCACCGGCGACCCGGCCCGGGACACCGAGCTGCAATTTCAGCGCAGCTTCTCCGGCGGCTACAACCGCCGCAACACCCTGCCCGACGTGGGTGCGTACGACGTGGCCGCCACCGACGGCCGGATCAGCCAGTCGCTGCGCGAGATCGTGTCCGCCCGGCACACCGTGGACGGATCGTTCCTGGTCGACTTCAGCGACGGCACCCGGCAGGAGTACGACCGGGTGGTCCTCTCCATCGGCCAGGCCCCCGAATACCCGGGTGGCGTGGGCAGTCTCGTCTCCTCGGTCGAGTTGAGCGGGCTCACCGGACCCCAGGCCGTGCCCGGCGTTCCCGACGACATCGTCGGCTTGCAAGACAGCTCCGGCAACCTGCGGGTCCTCGGCGCGGCCAGTGTCAGCCGCAGCGCCCTGCAGCGGGTGACAGCCGGAGCGGACGAGGTCAACCGGGCGCTGGGCCGCCAAGCGGCCGCGCTGCCGGCCGACTCCGCAGGGATCCTGCCGAGCATCCGATTCCACGCCCAGCGCATCGCCGAGGCCAACCGCGCCGCGTCACACTTCGTCGTACCCGACGCCGAGCCAACGCTCCCCCCAGTCCAGGCTCAGCCAGGGCAGCGGACCGTAGCGGTCGACGAGGCTTCTGCCGAACTCGGGCAGCTCGACGTGGACGGGCGATCCGTCGATGTCCTCGCCGACGGGGAAGGCGGTGACCGCGACCAGATTGTCGCGGAAGTCGACATAGCGCAGATTCGGCAGGGCGCTGGTAGCGGCGAGCCGTTCGGCCCCGACCGGGCCGATGCCGCAACCCGCCAGTCCGAGCCACCGCAGGCGGGGCAGCGCAGCGGCCCCGAGCAGCACGGACAGCCCGTCGTCGCCGATCGGGTTGTGCCCGAGGTCCAATCCGACGAGCCGGTCGAGCAGACCGCTGGCCGCGATCGCCGGGAGGTGACCGGCGACGTCGGTCAGGACCAGATGGCGTACGGGAGCCCGGCTCAGGACACGTTCGCCATGCTCGACGAAGGCGCTGCCGCTCATCGTCACCGAGTCGACGAAGCCGAGGTTGACCCGCCAGGCGGCGACGAAACCGGCGACCGGGGCGGCGATGCGCGGACCCACCCGGCGTTCCAGCCGGATCAGCCGAGGAGCGTTCACCGGCTCGATCTGCAGCCGGATGAGCTCGGCGTGGTCGGGGTCGGTGGGCTCGACGGCGTCGGCGTAGCGCAGCCGCAGGCCCAGGTCGTCGGGGTCGGCGAGGATGGCGGCGTACAGGGCGTCGCTGACGGCGGGCCGGGCGTCGCTGGCGTCGGACATGACCGCAGCGTATCGACGCCACCGACCCCTACCGGGGAGGCATCGGCCGACCCTCGGCTGACCCGGATTCGGGAGCTGGCGGGCCACTACACCGCCGCCGACCCGGGGACTCGGCTGGCGCTGCGCGCCGAGATCGGCGTACTGGCCGACCAGCTCGGCCTCACCGCCGGCACCCCCGAGTCGTACGGCCGGTGGGCGGCGCTGCCGTCGGACCTGGCGAACCTGCTGCTGCGGCTGACCACCCCGGCACTCGACCCGCAGACGGTGCTGGCGATCCTCGGCGCCGATCCGGCGACACTGACCGAGCCGCAGCGGGCCCAGCAGCGCGACTACTGGGACCGCCTCGTCCACGACGGGCACGTGCCGTTCGCGCCGCAGCTCGCCGAGCACCTGCAGCAGTTGGCGGTCGACGCCGAACACGGCCAGCGGAGCCTGCCGACGTTGCCGGCCTCCGCCGGCCAGGTGATCGGGCTACGCGCCGACCAGATCGCCCAGCTGCAGGCCGCCGATCCGGCGCTGGCCGCCCGGGTCGCCCGCGACGGCGTGTACGTCGACCTGACCGGCCAGGTCGACATCGGCCCGTACATCCTGGCGGACTCACCGCAGGTCGAGGTGGGCGGCGTACACCCTGGTTTCGACCTGGCGACTGACGCCGGCCGCCGGGCGTTGCTCGCCGAGGACGTCCGCCGGGCACATGCGACGATCACCGCGACGTACGGGTCGAGCCCGGCGATCACACAGCTGCTCGGCAGCCACAGCTTCCACTACCTGGCGCAGACCCGCACGATGGTGCTGGTCTCGGACGCGCTCACCCGGTCGATCCTCAACCTGGCACCGAGCGCGCCGGTCGAGCCCGCATCGGCTGAGTCTGCTCTGGAAGCGGCACCGTCCGTCGTCGGTCCGACCGAGATCCACGGGTACGCCGACCGCCCCACCCTGCCCGAGCCGGATTCCGGTTCCGGGGAGGCGGCACCGGAGTACGGCCGCCCGGTGGATCTGAACTCGGGCACCGCAGCGCCGCTGTGGAATGGGCTGCCCAGCCGGGAGCAGGTTGCGCAGGGAACACTTGGCGACTGCGGCATGCTCGCCTCGATCGGCGCGGCCGCCGGGCACAGCCCGCAGACGATCGGTGCGCTGTTGCAGCCGAACCCGGACGGCACCGTGGACGTTCTGCTGCACGAGAGCAGCCTCCCCGGCGGCCACACCACTGCGACCGGCCGACGGTTGCGGATCACCGTGACCCCGGACGTCCCGGTGCACGCCATGATGCCGGGGCAGGCCGCCTACGCTGACCAGTCGCAAATGGGAGCGGCCTGGGCGAGCATGCTGGAGAAGGCGCTGGCGGCGGTCGACCGGACCTGGACCGAGTCCCGGCAGGTCCGCTGGCAGCAGCAGTGGCAGAGCTGGCAGGGGCAGCCCGACCCGCACCGGGCCGCACCCCGTGGCTATGCCCGGATGGACCCCGGCAGCACCCCCGACCTGTGGGCGGAGCTGCTGACCCAGCTCACCGGCGAGCCGGCCCGCACCGGCCGGCTCCCCACCGACCCCGGCAGCGAGCCTACGGTCGAGGCGACGCTGACCCGGCTGCTGGCACAGGGCAATCCGGTGATCGCCAGCACCTTGCCGCCGCACCGCTACCAGCATCTGCCGAACGGAACGCCGCCGTACGGCCTGTATGCCGGACACGCGTACGAGGTGGTGGCGGCCCAGGATGGGCACGTATGGCTGCGCAACCCGTGGAATCATGGCCATCCGCAGCCAATGCCGGTGCGGGCGTTTCTCGACCTGATGAGTGACGGCTATGCCCATCTGGACCGTGTGCCGGTGCCGGTGCCTGCGGTAACCCGCGTCGGCGCGTCGGCGGGCGTGGCGGCCAGTACGTCGGCCGTTGCAGGGCCGGGCCGTACGGTGATCGACCGGGGCGGCGTGTACTTCGTCTACTACGCGGATCGGGGTACGGCCGGTGAGCTGGTCCAGTTGCTGGCCGTCGAGGTGGGACCGGACGGGCCACGCTCGATAGCCTGGGGTGACAGTTCTGCGGTGCTCGGGGTCGGCACGGTCCCGTCACCTGCTGTCGGCGTGGGACGCTGGCCGGTGAGCCGGGCGGAGGCGGAGCAGGTGGCCCGCAGCGAGTTGGGCTTCGAGTTGCCGGCCGAGCCGATGCTGCATGAGATGCTCGGTGGCTGATTTCTCGACGGGAAGGGGCAGAATCGTGCCGTCGCACCCCGATGTACTGGTGGTCCGGAACAACACGCAGGTGAACATGGGCACGTTCAGCCTCGGTGCAGGGGGGGCGAACCCGCGTCGGCCGGTAACCGCGCAGGTTGTGGTGGCTTTTCCCGGATCTGCCGATTCGACGACGCACCTGTTGCGGCTGGGCGAGACCTTTCCGATCGGTGCCGAGAACTGGTACTTCGCCGGGGCGCACTTCGAGAACGCCGGTCGGTGGCGGGTCACGGTGCGGCGGCTGGCACCGGGTGAGGCGCCGCCGGTGGTGGACGAGTCGACGGCGGTGACGGGCTGGCGGCCGGCGCAGCTACAGCCGTTCGGTCAGCTCGACGAGGCGCAGTTGCAGGCGCTGGAGCAGGCGTTGGGCCGCCCGCTGCCGGGGGACTACCGGCAGTGGCTGTCCCAGACGAACGGCATGCAGCCGGTGGAGCCGCAGTGGGTGCCGGGCGCACCGTTCACGCTGTTCCCGGGGCGTCCGCTGTTGGGGGTGCATCCGGAGTATCCGGCGTTCGACCTGCTGGCCGCGGAGCGGGAATGGCGGGTCGGAAAGTTGTCGACGGACTTCCTGGTGATCGCGATGCCGATGGAGGGTCTGCTGCTGGTGCGGCTGGCGGATCCCCAACCGGGCAGCGTCGGCTTCCTGCCGAAGGATGTGCTGGCCGGCCCGGGTACGCCGGATGCGATCGCCTGGCGGGAGCGGCAGGTGGTCACCACCAGCATGGGCTGGTCGTTCGGCGACTTCCTCGGCCGGCTCACCCCACTCGACGCACCGGCCACCTGACCGCCGCGTCGTTTACCGGCGCTCCGGCGCTCCGGCCGGGCAGCTGACGCCGATCCCATGATCAGTTGATGTGAATACGGTCTTCTCCCGGCGTGTCGTCCGTATTTACATCAACTGATCTTGGCGGCTTCGGCTTGGCCTTCTGGCCGGCCGGTCACGTCTGGCCGTGCAGGAGGACTCGGTAGCCGACTGACTGCCCGTACGTCATCAGGGGGCGCATCGTCGGGAGCGTCGTGGTGGCCTCGGCCGACCAGTGGTGTCCCCGGTTGCCGTCGAGTCGGCGGTGAGGTTCCGTCGACTGCTGCTGTTGCCGCCAATCGCGTTGCAGTCGTCGCAGCCGCTTGGACGCGGTCGACCGGTCGGAGCGCCAGTCCAACCACGTCCCCCGGCTTCGGCTCCGGTGTTGCGATGAGCCGGCTATTCACCACGTTGTTGCATCGGCCACGTCGGACGCCCGCACTCCGGACACCACCGTGACTTGACCTTGAACGACCACAGCCCGGCGCAGAAGCCGAGCAGCGCCGCCCCGAATACCGCTCCGAGTTCCATCATCGGCACAACCTCTCTGTTTGTGTCTGATCCGCGTGGCCGCAGCGCGGAGTGCGCGGCCCAGTCAGAGCCAGCATCAGCGCCACCACCCCATGAACCGCCAGTACAGGTATCCGGACCTGTGAAGCGGCAGGTCGGTCATGGCGTTGATCAGGCAGGTGGCCATGTAGACCGACAGCGACACCGGCGCGTCGGCGTACTCGGCAAGGAGTTCCTGGCGGCGTGCGTCGCAGGGCCACGGGAACCCGCAGCTGGCGCACATCCAGTGGGGACGGATCGGAGTGTGTGTGCTCACCGGATCTCCTCCGGCCAGTGCCCCCGGTTGATCGGGATCCGATGTCTTGCCTGGCAGGGCAGGACCGACCCGCACCGGCAAACCTGTCGCCACCGGCTCCAGGACCACGCTGGCCGGTGCCGCCTGGCCAGGGTCATCGCTACTGCGACTACGTACGCCTCGTAGGTGACGTGCTGAGACATGTTCGCCCCCTCGCATCTGCGTGGTATGGCTCATGGAGCCATTTTGCGCGCGCAGATTAGCTCCGTCAATGCCAAAGCACCATCTGATACCCCCGGGGTGTGGATGGCCTAAGAGGAGGTGTCAGGAGCACAATGTGGGCATGACGAGCCCGACCTTCGTGCGGTTCCAGCTCGGCGTGCAGCTCCGCCGGGTACGCGAGCAAGCCAACGTGACCACCGAGAAGGCAGCTGACACCATCGAAGTCTCAGCGAGCACCCTGCGTCGGATCGAGCAGGGCAGGGTCGGGCTGAAGGGTCCGGCGCTGAACGCCCTACTGGACCTGTACGGCATTACCGACACCGAACTGCGCGAGACGCTGCTGTCGATGGCGCGGACAGGGAAGCAGCGCGGCTGGTGGGCGAAGTACGGAGACCTGCCGAACTCGTACCGGCAGTACATCGGGCTGGAGTCCGCCGCGTCGACGATCCAGAACTTCGAGACACTCGTGGTGCCCGGTCTGCTCCAGACCGTCGACTACACCCGTGCGATCACCGCCGCCGACGCATCGCAGCCCACGCCGCAGGCCATCGAGGAACGGGTCGCGGTCCGGATGGAGCGACAGAAGCTGCTCACCGAGGAGAAACTTCGCCTGGTCGCGGTCATCGACGAAGCAGTGCTGCACCGCCAGATCGGCGGGCCGGAGATCATGACCAATCAGCTGGCAGCGCTGCTCGAAGCCCAGAAGCGTTGGAACGTGGTCATTCAGGTCATCCCGTTCCGAGAGGGCGCATACGCCTCGATGCTGTCGAGCTTCCACATCCTCAGCTTCGACGAGGGACCAGGAGTGGTCTACATCGAAGGGCTGACCGGAGACCTCTACGCTGAGGGTGACGATGTGCAGAGGTGCGCCAGGGTGTTCAGCAACCTGCGAGCATCTGCCCTGTCACCCACAGCATCGACCGAAATGATCAAGAAGCTCCGGGATAGGGAGACATCATGAAGGCCCTCGACAACCAGTGGCGCACGAGCAGCCGCAGCGGCGGCAACGGTGCCTGCGTAGAGGCCCGGTACGCCGACCCGGCTGCCCAGGTGCGCGACAGCAAGGACCAGGCCGGGCCGGTCCTGTCGTTCACCCCTGCCCAGTGGACCGCCTTCGTCCAGGACATCAAGACCGGCAAGTTCGAAGCCTGACACCCGTCTCGCGACGGGTTCCGTGTGGCTGAAGTCGGATGTCGGTCGTTGGGTCCAGGAGAACCGTCGATGGCTGATCCGGAGGCGTGGCCAGCTCGGGTTGGCACCGATCGGCCGAGAGGATGATCCAGTGAGCAGTGCACCCAGTTGGCGCACCAGCACCTACTCCGAAGCCGGCTCCTGCGTCGAGGTGGCCGACAACCTGCCCGGCCGGGTGCTTGGCAGGGACACCAAGGACCGCAGCGGCCCGATGCTGACCTTCGGCCCGTCCGCCTGGCGCTCGTTCGTCGAGCTGGCCAAGCACCACCACTGACCCGACACCCGGCAGCGGGTCCCGAAGGCTCGGCCAGCCCCGGACTGGGCAGGCTCGTCTGCCCAGTCCGGGTAACCGCAGCGAGCTGCGGGTCTATGGGGAGCTGGGTTGGAGGCGGGCTGCGTAGGTCCGGTGTGGCACCGACGCCGAGACGGCGGCATCACGCCAGATGTTGGCCGGATCGCTGATCAGCTCGCCGGAGACGAACCGTACTTGCTCGTCGTAGTACATCGCTACGAGCTGCGAGGAGTCGAACAGCCAGTAGTCGTAGTGCGGCAGCGCTGCCGGCCAGCTGTTGCCGGAGACCACGATGAGGCGGACGTCCTCGCCCGCCTCGACCGTGTGTTCGTAGGCCCAGCCGCATTCGAACCGGACGTAGTCGGACAGTGGCTCGGTGACAACATGGACGCGGTGCATCCGCTTGCCGGCAGACACCGCTGCCCGCACGGTGTCGCACCAGGTAGCGATCCCGGGAAACTCGCCGCGGCTCTCGCCCGCCAAGAACCGAGTGAACTCATCCTGCTCGTATGACACGTCGTACCGTTGAAGCGTCTCCAGCCGGTACGCCGTGTA
>NZ_JBHMIM010000010.1:0-135634 GCF_048060115.1 Micromonospora sp. LOL_023 | reverse complement strand
ATGCCGGTCGACGCTGCCCACTCCTTGAGGTTCACGCCAGCATCATAGCAGCTTCAAGAGCGCCATAGATGTCCGGAGCGCCAACAGTCAGCTACCCTCTGCGGGGTGTCTGCCGCGCCGACGGGCCCCAGTGTCGGTGGGTTGGTCTAGCGTCCGAGGTGACATGTTCACCAGTCAACGGGGAGACCTGCGATGACGTCCCGACTCAACCCGTACCTCACGTTCGACGGCAACGCCCGCGAGGCGATGGAGTTCTACCACTCGGTGTTCGGCGGCGAGTTGCGGATCAACACGTTCGCCGAGTTCGGCTCGACCGAGCCCGCCGTCGCCGACAAGGTGATGCACGCGTCGCTCACCACCGAGCGGGGCTACACGCTGATGGCGTCCGACACCGCCCCCGGGATGCCGTACAACCCGGGTGACACCGTCACCTGCAGCCTCAGCGGCGATCCCGGCGAGGGCCTCGAACAGGTGTGGGAGCAGCTGTCCGACGGCGGCACGGTCGCCATGCCGTTCGAGAAGCAGATGTGGGGCGACCTGTACGGCATGTGCGTCGACAAGTTCGGCGTCGGATGGCTGGTCAACGTCGCCCAGCCGCAGTGACCTGTCCGTAGCGCCGCGCCCACAGAGGATCATCGAAAAGTTGTTGGCGGCCGGGCCACGTCGTGTTCTCACCTGTGTCAGATCCCACGACAAGGGAGAGCACAGTGAAGAATCGACTTGCACGACTCGTACTGGCCGCGCTGATGGTGGCGGGCAGCACGCTGGTCGGGGTGGCCGTGGCCGCTCCGGCCTCGGCGGTGCCCGGCCTGGTCTTCGTCAGCGGCGTCAGCGCGTCCGACTCGACCAGCGGCAAGGAAGCGTTGGCAGTCTGCCCGGCGGGCACCCGGATCCTCGGCGGCGGCGGCTTCATCAACGGCGGCGGCCGGCAGGTCGGGTTCACCCGGCTGCAGGCGCTCGGCAGCAGCGACCGGTTCGCCGCCGGGGCGGCGGAGAACGGCGCCTACGCCGGATCCTGGCGGGTGCACGCGTACGGCATCTGTGGTCAGGCCCCGGCCGGTCTGGAGTACATCAGCTTCCAGACGGCCAGCAACTCGAACAACTACAAGACCGCGACGGCGAGCTGCCCGGCCGGCAAGCAGCTGATCAGCGTCGGTGCCCGCACCACCAACGGTGCCGGCAACGCGGTGCTCGACGACCTGCGGCCGAGTACGACGCTCACCAGCGCCACGGTCACCGGCTACGAGGACGAGGCCGGCTTCGCCGGAAGCTGGAGCCTCTGGTCGTACGGCGTCTGCGCCAACCCGCTGCCTGGACTCCAACTGGTCACTGCGACCTCGGCGGTCAACTCCGCCGACAAGGTGGTCGGTGCGGCGTGCCCGGCCGGCAAGCGGCTGCACGGCCTCGGCACCGAGATCACCGGCGGGGTTGGCCAGGCCATCCACACCGGCGTCTACCCGGACGCCGCGCTGACCTCCGCCGTCGACCTCGCGCTGGAGGACCCGACCGGGATCGCCGGCAACTGGTACACCCGGGTGTACGCGATCTGCGCAACCTGATCCGTCCTCCTGCAGGACCGTCGGTGTGGCCGGCCCGTCCGGTTCGGCCACACCGACGTCCCGGCTGCCGTATGTCGCCGGGCCGGGATGAGCACGGTGGCGATGGTCACGTACGGGCGCAGCGGCCAGATAGGAAATACTCGCCTCTCGGGCTGGTACCGACTGCTGCCAGCCGACCCATGGAGGCACAGTGAAGGTTCACCACCTCAACTGCGGGACCATGCGCCTGCCCGCCGCGCCGCTGGTGTGCCATGTGCTGCTCATCGAGACCGACAACGGGCTGGTCCTCGTCGACACCGGCCACGGACTCGACGACATCGCCAACCCGGGACGTCGCATCGGTCCGGCGCGGTTCGTCGTACGACCTGTGCTCGACCCCGACGAGACAGCCGCACGGCAGGTCGAGCGCCTCGGGCTGCGGCGCGACGACGTACGGCACATCGTCGTCACCCACTTCGACGCCGACCACATCGGCGGCCTCTCCGATTTTCCGCACGCGACCGTGCACACCACCGCCGACGAGGTGCTCGGTGCCCGGACCCCGCCGACCTTGCGCGAGCGGCGTCGGTTTCGCCCGGCCCAGTGGGCGTACGGTCCGCGCATCGTCGAACACGGCGTCACGGGCGAGCCGTGGCGGGGATTCGCTGCGGCGAAGCCTCTGGAAGAGATCGCGCCCGGGATCGTCCTGATTCCGCTGCCCGGTCACACCCGGGGCCACGCCTGCGTCGCAGTCGACAGAGGTGACCGCTGGCTGCTCCACGCCGGTGACGCGTTCTTCCACCCGGGCAGCATCGACGGGCGTGGCGGTGTGCCGTTCGCCCTGCGGGCGTTGGAGACCCTCATCGCCTACGACCCCGCCACGGTGCGCGAGAACCATGCCCGCCTCACGGAACTGCGGGCCCGCGCGGCGGCAGACCTGACGATCTTCTCCGCTCACGACCCTGCGGCGTTCGCCCAACTCAGCGCCAGCGGGTAGGCACGGCCGCATCCGCGCTCGCGGCGGCGATGTCGATGTCGGTGGCCGACCCGGCACCGGAGTCCAGGGTGGAAGCGGGTGTCCGCAGATCACCGGCGTCAGGGCCGGTCTGCCGATCCGGCGGGCGACAGGTGCCGGGCGTACGCGTCGGTGGTGAAGAACGCCGGCAGGTCCTCGCCGAGCGCCGTCTCCTCGACGATCCGGGCCGCCGCCTCGGCGCGGTCGCGGTCCGCGCCGTCGCGCCCGTCGACCAGGTCGGTCAGCTCCTCGGCGAGGATCGACCGGACAAGGTCCTCGGTGACGCAGCCGCCGTCGGCCAGCGGCATGCCGTGGTGCAGCCACTGCCACACCTGGCAGCGGGCGATTTCGGCGGTGGCGGCGTCCTCCATCAGGTTCCACAGCGCCACCGCGCCGGCACCGCCCAGCCAGGCGTCGACGTACCGCAGCGCCACCGCGACGTTCGAGCGGACGCCGGCCGCGCTCACCTGGCCCGGGGTCTTGTCGACGGCGAGCAGGTCGGTCGCGGTCACCGCCACGTCGTCACGGTGCCGGTCGACCTGGTGCGGCCGGTCGCCGAGCACGGCGTCGAAGACGTCCCGGCAGGTCGGCACCAGGCCCGGATGGGCCACCCAGGAGCCGTCGAAGCCGTCGCCGGCTTCGCGCTGCTTGTCCGCCCGCACCTTGCCCAACGCGGCCTCGTTGACCTGCGGGTCCCGGCTGGGGATGAAGGCGGCCATCCCGCCGATGGCGTGTGCGCCGCGCCGGTGGCAGGTCCGGACCAGCAGTTCGGTGTACGCCCGCATGAACGGCACGGTCATGCTCACCTCGGCCCGGTCCGGCAGCACGAAGTCCGGCCACTGCCCGAAGTTCTTGATCACGCTGAAGATGTAGTCCCACCGGCCGGCGTTCAGCCCGGCGGAGTGCTCCCGCAGCTCGTAGAGAATCTCCTCCATCTCGAACGCGGCGGTGATCGTCTCGATCAGCGTCGTCGCCCGGATGGTGCCCGGTGGCAGGCCGACGTAGCGCTGGGCGAAGACGAACACCTTGTTCCACAGCCGCGCCTCGCGGTGACTCTCCAGCTTCGGCAGGTAGAAGTACGGGCCGGCACCGGCGGCGAGCTGCCGACGGGCACAGTGGAAGAAGTACAGCCCGAAGTCGACCAGGCTGGCCGAGATCGGCCGGCCGTCGACGACGATGCCCTTCTCCACCAGGTGCCAGCCGCGCGGGCGGACCACGATGGTGGCCAGGTGCTCGCCGAGCGCGTACCGCTTGCCGCGTTCGTCGGTGAAGTCGATCCGCCGGTCCAGGGCGTCCATCAGGTTGAGCTGCCCGCCGATGACGTTGTGCCAGGTCGGGCTGGTGGCGTCCTCGAAGTCGGCCAGCCACACCTTGGCGCCCGAGTTCAGCGCGTTGACGGTCATCTTCCGGTCGGTCGGGCCGGTGATCTCCACTCGCCGGTCGACCAGGCCGGGTGCGGCCGGCGCCACCTGCCAGGACTCGTCGGCGCGGATGTGTGCGGTCTCCGGCAGGAAGTCGGGCAGCTGACCGGAGGCGAACCGGGCCCGCCGGGCCCGTCGGGTGTCCAGCAGCGCCACCCGGTGGGCGGCGAACTCGCCGTCCAGGGCGACCAGGAACTCCAGCGCGGCCGGGGTGAGCACCTCGTCGAAGCGCTCCGCCATCGACCCCAGGATTTCGTATCTCACGCGAACTGCTCCTCTTCGGTGGAGCCGCGTAGCGCGGTGGTCTCCGCGGCCGGGTTGAGCACGGTGCTGATCAGGTCGAAGTAGCCGGTGCCGACCTCCCGCTGGTGCTTGACCGCCGTGTAGCCGGCCGGTTCGGCGGCGAACTCGCGTTCCTGCAACGACACGTACGCGCTCATCCCATCGGAGGCGTAGCCGCGCGCCAGGTCGAACATCGAGTAGTTGAGCGCGTGGAAGCCGGCCAGGGTGATGAACTGGAACTTGTATCCCATGTGGCCGAGTTCCCGCTGGAACTTGCCGATGGTGGCGTCGTCGAGGTGCCTGCGCCAGTTGAACGACGGCGAGCAGTTGTACGCCAGCAACTGGTCCGGGTACTCGCTCTTGATCGCCTCGGCGAACCTGCGGGCGACCTCCAGATCGGGGGTGCTGGTCTCCATCCACAGCAGGTCGGCGTGTGGCGCGTACGCCAACCCTCGGGCGATGCACGGCTCGATGCCGTTGCGCACCCGGTAGAAGCCCTCGGCGGTGCGTTCGCCGGTGACGAACGGCTGGTCGCGCTCGTCGACGTCGGTGGTGAGCAGGGTGGCGGCCTGCGCGTCGGTGCGGGCGATGATCACGCTGGGCACGCCGGCGACGTCGGCGGCGAGCCGCGCGGCTTCCAACGTACGCACGTGTGCGCCCGTGGGGATCAGCACCTTGCCGCCCAGGTGGCCGCACTTCTTCTCGGCGGCCAGCTGGTCCTCCCAGTGCACCCCGGCCGCACCGGCCGCGATCATCGCGGTCATCAGCTCGTACGCGTTGAGCACGCCGCCGAAGCCGGCCTCGGCGTCGGCCACGATCGGGGCGAGCCAGTCGGTGGCCGGACTGTCGCCGCCGGCCGGTCCGACGGAGCCCTCGCCGCTCTCGGCGGTGTCGATCTGGGCGGCCCGCAGCAGTGCGTTGTTGATTCGGCGGACCACCGCCGGCACCGAGTTCGCCGGGTAGAGGCTCTGGTCGGGGTAGGTGTGCCCGGAGAGGTTGGCGTCGGCCGCCACCTGCCAGCCGGACAGGTAGATCGCCTTGAGTCCGGCCCGGACCATCTGCACGGCCTGGTTGCCGGTGAGCGCGCCGAGTGCGTGGACGTAGTCCTCGCTGTGCAGCAGCTGCCACAGCCGTCTGGCACCGTGCCGGGCCAGGGTGTGTTCCTCCTGGATCGCGCCGCGCAGCCGCACCACATCCTCGGGGCGGTAGCCGCGCCGCACGCCGTGCCAGCGCGGGTCGGTGTCCCATTCGTGCCGCAACTGCTGGACTGCGTTCCGCATCGTCGTCTCCTCTGTCGCAGGTGGTGTGCGGACAACGGTCACATGGCACCGGCATTCGGGGCGAGGTACGGAAGAAGCCAATTGTTGAAAAGTCTCAAGCCGTTTTTGCCAATTTGCGAATGAGCTCCTTTTCAGTGGTGTTAACCCTTGTCGGGAGGGTGTTAACGTGGGCTGATCGCAGTGGCGGCGAGCGGGGAGGTGATGGCGATGACCAAGACCTTCGCCGGTGCGCGGCTGCGCCGGATGCGCGAGGACCGGGGCATCAGTCAGACCGAACTCGCCCGGCGACTCAGCATCTCGGCGAGCTATCTCAACCAGATCGAGCACGACTCCCGGCCGCTCACCGTCGCGGTGCTGATGCGGATCACCGAGGTGTTCGGTGTCGACCCGACCAGTTTCGCCCCGCACGACACGCCACGGCTGGTCGCCGGGCTGCGCGAGGCGCTCGGTGGCCGGGCCGGCATCGGCGAGCTGACCGAGCTCGCCTCCCGGCTGCCGGAGGTAGCCGAGGCCGTGCTCGACCTGCACCGCCGCTACCAGCAGGTCGACGAGCAGCTGTCCGAGCTGGTCGGGGACCGGGAACGGATCGGCCGCAGCCCGCACGACCAGGTCACCGAGTTCTTCTACCGGCGGCAGAACTACGTCCCGGCGATCGACGAGGCGGCCGAGCGCCTCGCCGGGCAGATCGGTCTGCGCCGGGGCGAGGCCCGGTCGGCGCTGCAGGACCGCCTCGCCCAGCGGCACGGCGTACGCGTCTCCCGCGACGACGCCGAATCCCTCGCCGGTGAGCTGCACCGTTACCGGCCGCAGACCCGCACCCTGCACCTGTCCACCTCGCTGCGCTCCGGCCAGGAGTCGATTCGGATGGCTGCCCAGATCGCGCTGTTGGAGTACGCCGACGTGATCGACGAGATCATCGAGGAGGAGAAGTTCGACGACGTGCAGACCCAGATCCTCACCCGGGTCGGGCTGGCCAACTACTTCGCGGCGGCGCTGGTGCTGCCGTACGAGCAGTTCCTGGCCGCCGCGGAGCAGCGCCGCTACGACATCGACCTGCTCACCGAGCATTTCGCGATGGGCTGGGAGACGGTCTGCCACCGGCTCAGTACGCTGCAGCGTCCCCGCTCACGAGGGGTGCCGTTCTCGTTCGTACGGGTCGACCGGGCCGGCAACATGTCCAAACGCCAGTCCGCTACCGGCTTCCCGTTCTCCCGTACCGGTGGTACCTGCCCGTTGTGGAACGTCTACGAGGCGTTCGGCGCACCGGGGCGGGTGGTGACCCAGATCGCCGCGATGCCCGACGGGCAGCGCTACCTGTGGATCGCCCGCACCGTCATCCGGCACAACGGCGGCTACGGCCAGCCCGGCAAGGTGTACGCGATCGGCCTGGGCTGTGAGACCCGGCACGCCGGCCGGCTGGTCTATTCGGCAGGGATGGACCTGCAGGCCGCCGACGCCGCAACCCCGATCGGCCCCGGCTGCAAGACCTGTGAGCGGATGACCTGCCCGCAGCGGGCGGCCCCGCCGATCAGCCGTCGGCTCGACGTGGATGAGAACCGCAGCACCTTCATCCCGTATCCGCTCAAGGACTGACCCGGGTTGGTCGTAGTGTCGTCGAGCGACACCGCCCACCACGCCGATCGGCCGGGGTGCACCAGATGGGCGGCTTCGACCGCGACCGGGTCGCCGCACTGCTGGTCGGCGACGGCACCCTCACCCCGCTGGCGGTCGTCGCGGTGGGCCGCCGGGTCGACGCCGGTCAGCTCGACGAGTCGCTCGCCGCCCCCGAGCGCGCCACCCCCGAGCGCGCCACCCGGCAGCGGCTGCCGATCACGGACCTGTTGCTCTCCGTACGCCCGGTGTCGGTCCCGACGGTGGCTGAGCGCGACGGCCGTGGATGACCGGTTTACGGCCGTCGTTTGGCCCACCTAACTTGACCTGGCTCGCTAGCATCGCCGGGATCTGGAACTTGCGGAAGGGGAGCCGTGTCACGGGTCCAACAAGGTTTACGGAACGCCGCCCAGGCAATCACTGAAAGTGGTGGAGATCCGCGGGTGATGGCGATGGCCGAGCTGCGCCGCCGAGGCGGGGCGGTGACCGGGCCGGCCGGCCCGACGGCCGGCGGGGGAGGCGGCGGGCAGCGGACGCAGCTGCAGGACGACGGGATGGATCCGGTCGACTTCCCGGCGGCCCGGGACCTCGGCGGCAGCATCGACACCGTCATGGAGCAACGCCGGGTCCCGCTCGACGACGCGGGGGAGGTGCTCAACCGCAGCGAGCAGCGCCGCGACGCCGACGGGCAGGCGCACGTCATCTGCCCGATGGTCATCCCCCGGGGCAGGTCGCTGGCCACCATGCTGCCGGTGTCACTGCTGCTGGTCATCGGCGGGCTCGCCGCCGTCGTCATCTGGGTCGCCGGCGGCAGCGTGCTGCTCAACCCGTTCTTCGGCATCCACTACTGGCTGCTGTCGCTGTTCGCCGTCGGCTTCGTCTGGTGGCGCCAGGGCATGGTCATGGTGCCGGACGGCTGCGCCGCGCTGATCACCCGCTTCGGCAAGCTGGAGCAGGTCGTCGGCCCCGGCCGGGTGATCCTGCTGAACCCGTGGAAGCGGGTGTCGTACATCGTCAACACCACCCGCGAGTACCCGTTCAACGCCCCGGTGCGCGAAGCCCCGACCAAGGGTGGGGTGAAGGCCTCCATCGACCTGTTCATTCAGTTCCGGATCAGTGACCCGGTGGAGTTCGTCTACACCCTCGGCGCGGTCCGTGGCTTCGAGGAGAAGCTCAGCAACGCGGTGAGTGAGACCATCCGTAGCCTGATCTACGAGCAGCAGGCGGCCGAGATCTACAACATGGTCGGCGAGGACACCGGACGGCTGCTGGAGCAGCTCAACCAGCAGTTCCGCCCGGCGGTCGAGTTGACCAACGCCAACATCACCAGCGCCGAGCCGGCCGACCGCGAATACCGGATGGACCTGGCCGCTCCCGAGATGGTGCGCGTCGCCAAGGACGCCTACACCCACCAGTACGCGCTGCAACTGCGCAAGGAGCAGGACGAGGGCGACCTGACCAAGGAGCTGGCCACCCTGCACGAGACACTGTCCGGGATCCAGGCCGACATTGCCCAGTACCAGGCGCAGATGGACACCGCGGTGGAGCGGGAGACCAACCGGGCCGAGGCGATGGCCCGTCAGCGCTACGTCTCCGCCGAGTCCGAGGCGCGGGCCAACGCTGCGCTGCTCGAGGCGCAGGCGCTGGACATCCGGGCGGTCACCGCCGCCGAGGCACCGGAGATTCTCGAGTACCGCTACCAGCGCGAGGTGCTCGACACCCTCGAAGAGGTCGCCGACCATCTGCCCCGGCTGGTGCGCATCGGTGGGTCGGCCGACCCGAACGGCGCCGTCGGGATCGACCTGCTGCGGCTGGCCCGGGAGCTGGTCGGTGAGCGGGGTGCCGAGCTGTTCAGCGACACCGACATGGCCGCCATGCGGACCAGGTTGACCGAGGTCGTCGCCCGGATCGCCGAGCGGGAGCCGGAGATCGCCGCCCTGCGGGAGGCCGACCGGCCGACCGTGGCGGCCGTCGAGACCGCCGACACCTCGCTGGTCCCCGGTGCGCCGCAGCGGACCGACGCCGGCACGGAGGTACAGCAGTGATGAACAAATTCAACAGCGGCAGGTCGGTCATCTCCGAAGCCGTCGCACCGTGGAGCGAGCTGGCCCAGCTGCTGCGCGGCGGTGACGACGGCAGCCTCGTTCCGGTGGTGATCCCCAAACACCGCCGCCGGCTCGGCTGGATGGTGCCGCTCTGGCTCGGCCTGCTCGCCCTGCTGACCGGCGTGATGCTCTCCGTACGCGGCGACGGCGGCCTGGTCGGTGCGGTCTCCGGTGCCATCGCCGGTGCCAGCTACCTGGCCGGGGTGGTACTGCTGCTGATCGGTGCGCTCTGGTGGTGGCGCTCGTCCATCGTGGAGATCGAGCAGGGCACCCACGGGGTGCTCACCCGCTACGGCGCGGTAACCCGCACCCTGGAGCCGGGCCGGCACTACCTGTGGCACCCCTGGTCACGGGTCGACTTCGTCGTCGACGTCGCCACCGAGATCCCGTACTCGGCGCCGGTGATGGCCTGCCCGACCCGGGAGAACGTGCCGCTGCGGTCGATCGAGTTCTTCATGAAGCTGCGGATCACCGACGCGGTGCTGTTCGTGCGGACCATCGGCGCCGGCAACTTCGACCTGGTGCTGTCCAGCGCCGTGCAGGACGCCATCCGGCAGCGGGCCCGCCAGGTGCAGACCGAACGGGCGTACGACCTGCGTGGCTCCGACGTGGCCGACATGCAGGACCTGCTCAACCGGCAGCTGTCCCGCTACGGGGTGCGGATCACCGGCTGCAACATCCCCGACGTGCAGCTGCCCACCCAGTATCAGCAGCACCTGGCCACCCGGGAACGGGTCGCCAAGGAACACGCCGCGTACGAGCAGGAGTGGGGGCTGACCCGTAAGCGGCGCATCGACAGCCTGCAGATGGACATCGAGCGGGCGAAGAAGGTGCGCGACGCCCGGTTCGTCGAGGTCAAGGCGGCGCTGAACAAGGCCCGTGAGCAGGTCGCGCAGCTGCTGGAGCAGCAGGAGACCAATGCCCAGCGGGTCCGCTTCGAGATCGAGACCCGGGGTCGCAGCGGGCTGATCGCCGCCGAGAACGAAGCCAAGGCACAGCGGCGACTGGCCCAGGCGTACCGGGACAACCGGGCGGTGCTGCAGTACGAGCTGGCGCTGCGCCGGTTGGAGGTCGGTGCAGAACTGGCCAACAAGGCCCCGCAACCGGTGGTGGTCCGTACCGATGGCGCCAACGGTGGTGGCGGCGACGCGTCGGCGCTGTCCACTCTGCTCACCGCGCAGCTGTTGCCCCGGGCAGCCGGGCTGCCGGTGGCGGACCGGGTCGCCGCCCCGCACCGCGACGACGCGGACTGACCGGCGGACCGGGGTGGGTTGGCTGGCCCACCCACCCCGGTCCCGGGTAGGTTCGACTACGAACGCTTCCAGTAGCCCTTGACGATCGTCTGCTCCGCCGGCAGCGCCCAGCGATCGTGCAGCAGCGCCCGGCCGGCGGGGACCACGGACTGCTCGCCGGCCACGAACCCGAACACGGCACCGGCCGGCCGCTGTCCGGCGTCGATCGCGTCCAGCGCGGTGACCAGGGCCCGTGTCTCGTGGCCGGGGCCGGCACCGCGATGGATCCAGTCGAGTCGCACGCCGGGCGGTGTCGCGAGGTCGATCTCGTGATCCTGGTCGGGCACCTCGATCAGGACCCGGCCGAGCGCGGTGGCCGGCATCGCGGTGACGAAGCGGCGGATCGCCGGGATCGCGGTCTCGTCGCCGGCCAGGAACCAGGCGTCCGGTACGCCGTCGAGCAGTGTCGATCCCCGTGGTCCGCCGACGGCCACCGGTGAGGCCAGTGGTGCGCCGACGGCCCATTCGCTGGCCAACCCGCCGGCGTGCACCACGAGTTCCAGGTCGAGCCAGCCGGCGGCGGAGTCCCAGGCGAGCGGGGTCAGCTCCCGGCTGGGTCCGTCGTGTGGCCCGTCGGACCCCAGTGGGAGGAACAACCGGATGTGGTCGTCGGCGCCAGCGGAGGTGAAGCCACGCAGCTGGGCGCCGGTGAGGCGCAGCCGTAGATAGTTCGGGGTCAGCCAGGTCCGCTCGGTCAGTCGGGCGGTACGCCGGAACGCCTGTCCGGCGGCGGCTCGGGTAAGAGTGAACGGCATCGTGTGGCTCCCGAAAGCTGGACTGACTATTAGGCGAGCCTACCCTCAATGAGGGAGCCGGGAGTGTGACCTGCGTCCATCGCAGGCACGAAGAGCGCCACCGACTCAGGACTCGGCGAGCGCGGCGCTGATGCGCTGCGCGTTGGCTGGGGCGATCACCGTGACGTCGGCGGTCCCGGCCGCCTTCGCCGGCCCATCGACCCAGCTGGTGAAGGCGACGCCCGCACTGCCGCAACATCAGTCGGTTCGCCGTACCGTCGGGTTCCCGTGACCGCCGGCGGTCGCCGGATCAACCGACCGGCCGTCGCGCCGCGATCCGGTGGGATGGTCGAATGGCGGTCCGGTCGCCGCTGGCGCCGTCTCGACTGGAGGTCCCGTCCGTGCCCAGATCCGACCCGCTCGTCCGTGTCACCCGTGGGTTCGCGGCGACCCTGCTCGTCGTGGCCGCGATCATCCTGCCAGCCTCGCCGGCGCTGGCGCACAATCAGCTGGCCAGCAGCCAGCCGGGGCAGAACACCCGGGTGGCTCAGTCGCCCGAGGAGATCGTGCTGGAGTTCACCGAGCGGCTGAACGTCGAGCACACCACGATCGTGGTCACCGATGTCGCCGGTGCGCAGTTGCCGGTCGACGGGCCGACCGTCGACCAGCAGCGCGGCGTCGTGCGCCCGGTGAATCCGCTGCCCGACGGGGTCTACACGGTCGCCTACCGGGTGGTGTCGGCCGACGGCCATCCGGTCCAGGGCACGTTCCGGTTCGCGGTGAACGCCCCGCTGACCGACGCGTCGGCGGCGGCCCTGGGCGCCGGGCAGCCGACGTCGGACCCGGGCGCCGGGCAACCGACGTCGGACCCGGGCCCAGCCGCGGAGGCGGACGGTGCGAGCGGCGGTGGCGGGTGGTTGCCGTACGCCGTCGGCGGCGTCGTGGCGCTGGTGGCGGCGGGTGCCCTCGCCATCGTCGTGCTTCGCCGCCGACGTGTGACCTGATGCACTTCGGCAACCGGTGACCAGCGGCATCGACGTTGCGGTCGACGTGAGGAGGCTCACCGGCGGAAGCGGCCGATTCCGGGGCTAGGGTGGCGTTGGTCAGATCCTGAGGTGGGCAGGTCAGGCGGGCCGTACCGCCCAGCGGGGCCAGCTCACCGCCGACAGGGGCACCACACTGTGAAAGCGTCACCGTCGACCGTCGGCATGCAGATCCCGGTGCTGCTCGCCGCGGTCTTTCTCATCTTCCTCGGCCAGATGGCGCTGAACCCGATCATCGCCCCACTGTCGCGGGAGATCGGGCTGGCCGAGTGGCAGGTCGGGACGATCGTCGGCGTCTCCGCCCTGATGATGGTGGCGACCAGCCAGCTGTGGGGCCGGCGGTCCGAGTCGTGGGGCCGTAAACCGGTCCTGATCGCCGCGTTCGCGCTGGCCACCACCGCGACGACGCTGTTCGCGCTGCTCGCCCAGCTCGGGATCCGCGGGGTGGTCACCGGCACCGGGCTGTTCCTGCTCCTCGTCCTCTGCCGCGGGGTCGGTTTCGGCATCGCGGTCGCCGCGGTGGCACCCACCGCGCAGGCGTACATCGCCGACCTCACCGACGACGAGGGTGCCAGGGTCAGGGGGATGGCCGGGATCGGCACCGCCCAGGGCGTCGCGATGGTCGCCGGTGCGGTCGTCGGCGGCGCGCTCGCCGGGTTCGGGTTGCTGGTGCCGCTGCTGGCGGTCCCGGTGCTGCTGGCCGTCGGGCTGTTCCTGGTCGCCGTCCGGCTGCGCCGGGAAACCCGCACCGAGCTGCTCGACGAACCGGTCCGGATCAGCCCATGGGACCGCCGGGTCTGGCCGTACCTGCTCGTCGGGTTCGGCATGTTCACCGCGTTGGGCTTCGTCCAGGTGATCAGCGGGTTCATCGTGCAGGACCGGTTCGGTCTCGACGCCGAGGCGACCGGGCTGCTGACCGGGGCGGTGCTGGCGGCCGCCGGCATCGGGATCGTGCTCGCCCAGGTGCTGATCGTCCCGCACAGCCGGTGGCGGCCGGCGACGCTGCTGCGGGTCGGCGGAACCGTCGCGGTGGTCGGCTTCGTGCTGCTGGTGCCCGTCGCCCACGCCGCCGTCCTGGTCGTCTCGATGGGGCTGGTCGGGCTCGGCATGGGCATCGCGATGCCCGGCTACGTGGCCGGCCCCACCATGCTGGTCGACCGGGACGAACAGGGTGGCCTCGCCGGGCTGATCGGCGCCACGAACGGGCTCACCTACGTGCTCGCCCCCACCGCCAGCACCGCGCTGTACGCGATCTGGCCACCGCTACCGGTGCTGGTCGGCGCGTCGATCATGGCGGCGGTGACCAGCTTCGTCCTGGGGTATCCCGGGTTCCGGCGCGATTCGCCGCCACCGGCGCGACTGCTGCCGGTGGCGGACGCGGGATAGCCCGCGACCGCCACCGGTGCCTCAGAACTCCTCGTCGAAGCTGACCGTGCCGCTCACCCCGACCTGGTACGCGGAGACCCGGCGTTCGAAGAAGTTGGACAGCTCCTGCACGTCCTGCAGATCCATGAAGGCGAACGGGTTGGTCGACCCGTACATCGGGGCGATGCCGAGCTGGGCGAGCCGCCGGTCGGCGACGTGCTGCAGATACTGGCGCATGTCGGTCGGCGACAGCCCGGACACCCCCTGGCCGAGCAGGTCGTCGGCGAACTGGACCTCGCAGTCGACCGCTTCGGCGAGCATCTGACGGACCTGTTCGACCATCGTGTCGTCGAACAGGTCCGGTTCCTCGCGGCGGACCGTGTCGACCACGTCGAAGGCGAACGCCATGTGCATGGACTCGTCGCGGAACACCCAGTTGGTGCCGGAGGCGAGTCCGTGCAGCAGACCCCGGGACCGCAGGAAGTACACGTACGCGAAGGCGCCGTAGAAGAACAGCCCTTCGATGCAGGCGGCGAAGCAGATCAGGTTGAGTAGGAAGGCCCGGCGGTCGTCGCGGTCGCGCAGCTCGCGTAGCTCGAAGATGGAGTCGATCCACTGGAAGCAGAAGTCGGCCTTGCGCTTGATCGACGGGATGTTGTCGATCGCGGCGAAGGCGGCGAAGCGCTCGGTCTCGTCCGGCACGTAGGTGTCGAGCAGATTCAGGTAGAACTGGACGTGCACCGCCTCCTCGAACAGCTGGCGGGACAGGTACAGCCGGCCCTCAGGGCTGTTGACGTGCTGGTAGAGGTTGAGCACCAGGTTGTTGGCGACGATCGTGTCGCCGGTGGCGAAGAAGGCGACGAGCCGGCTGACCAGGTGCCGCTCGGCCGGGCTGAGCCGATCCAGGTCGGCCAGGTCCGAGTGCAGGTCCACCTCCTCGACGGTCCAGGTGTTCTTGATGGCGTCGCGGTAGCGGTCGAAGAAGTGCGGGTAGTGCATCGGGCGAAGGGTGAGACTCATGCCCGGATCGAGCAGCATCGGGTTCGGTGTCATCGTGGCGGTCTCCAACGGATGGGTGCGGGGCGTCACTGGCAGGCGTCGCAGGATTCGGGATTCTCCAGGGAGCAGGCCAGTGCCTCGGCGTCGCTGGTGGCACCGGCCACCGCCGGGATGGTCACGGTGGCCTGCTGGATCCGGGTGGCCGGGCGCGACCGCAGGTAGTACGTGGTCTTGAGCCCCGACTGCCAGGCGTACCGGTACATCGACGACAGCTTGCCGATCGTCGGTGCGGCCAGGAACAGGTTCAACGACTGACTCTGGTCGATGTACGGGGAGCGGGCGGCGGCCAGGTCGATCAGCGCCCGCTGCGGCAGCTCCCAGGCGGTGCGGAACAGTTCGCGCAGCTCCGCCGGGATGGCGGCGATCTGCGCGACCGAGCCGTCGGCCCGCTTGATCTGCTCACGGATCTGTTCGGTCCACAGCCCGCGTGCCTTGAGCTGCCCGACCAGGGCGGCGTTGACCTGGAGGAACTCCCCGGACAGGGTCTCGCGCTTGAACAGGTTCGACACCTGCGGCTCGATGCATTCGTAGCAGCCGGCGATCGACGCGATCGTCGCGGTCGGCGCGATCGCCACCAGCAGCGAGTTGCGCAGCCCGTGCGCGGCGACCCGCTGCCGCAGCGCCGTCCAACGGTCGGTCTGGGTCGGTTCGGTGCCCCACAGGTCGGGGTGCAGGTGCCCGCGCGCCGCCCGGGTCTGCGGGTACGCCGGGTGCGGTCCGTATCGCTGCGCCAGTCCGGCGGAGGTCTCCAACGCGGTCAGGTAGATCTCCTCGGCGATCCGGGTGGACAGTTCCCGCGCCGGCGCCGAGTCGAACGGCAGGCCGAGCGCGAAGAAGACGTCCTGCAGGCCCATCATGCCCAGGCCGACCGGGCGCCAGCGTGGGTTCGACGCGCCGGCCTCGGTGCTCGGGTAGTAGTTGATGTCGATCACCCGGTCGAGGAAGACCACCGCGGTATGGACGGTGTCGCGCAGCCGCGCCCAGTCGATCTCGCCTGCCGCGCCGCCCTCCCCGGTCGCGGCCGGGGTCAGGTGCGCGCCGAGGTTGATCGAGCCGAGGTTGCAGACCGCCGTCTCGGCGTCCGAGGAGACCTCGACGATCTCGGTGCACAGGTTGGACAGGTGCACGACGTTGCCGGGTTCGCCGGTCTGGTTGCACAGCAGGTTCGACCGGTCCTTGAAGGTGATCCAGCCGTTGCCGGTCTGCGCCAGGGTGCGCATCATCCGCCCGTACAGGTCGCGGGCCTTGATCTGGCGTACGGCGAGCCCGGCAGCCTCGGCGGCCCGGTACGCGGTGTCGAACTCGGCGCCGTACAGATCGGGCAGCTGTGGGACGTCGGCCGGGTTGAACAGCGACCACGTGGCGTCGGCGTCGACCCGGCGCATGAACTCGTCGCAGATCCAGTTGGCCAGGTTGAGGTTGTGGGTGCGCCGGGCGTCCTCGCCGGTGTTGTCGCGCAGTTCCAGGAACTCCTCGATGTCGGCGTGCCACGGCTCCAGGTAGACGCAGGCCGCGCCCCTGCGTCGGCCGCCCTGGTTGACGGCGGCCACCGAGGCGTCGAGCGTCCGTAGCCACGGCACGATCCCGTTGGACAGCCCGTTGGTGCCCTTGATCAGCGCACCCCGCGAGCGGACCCGCGACCAGGATATGCCGATCCCGCCGGCGTACTTGGACAGCTTCGCCACCTGCGCGTACCGGTCGTAGATCGAGTCCAGCTCGTCGCGGGGCGAGTCGACCAGGAAGCACGACGACAACTGGGTGTGCCGGGTGCCGGAGTTGAACAGGGTCGGTGAGCTCGGCAGGTACGCCAGTGACGACATCAACCGGTAGAAGCCGATCGCCTCGGCGGGGGTGCGGGACAGTCCGCAGGCGACCCGCAGCAGCCAGTACTGCGGGGTCTCCACCACCTGCCGGGTGGCGGGATGACGCAGCAGGTAGCGGTCGTAGACGGTCCGCAGCCCGAAGTACTCGAACCGGCGGTCGGCGGCCGGGGCGGTGGCGGCGTCGAGGTCGGCGGTGTGGTCGGCGACGAACCGGGCCGTCTCGTCACCGACGAGGCCGTGGGTGTGTCCGAGCCGGATCGCCTGGCTGAACGAGCCGATGCCCTGCCGGCAGACCTCGGTGCCGATCTCGTCGGCGAGCAGCCGGGCGGCCAGTCGGGAGTACTGCGGGTCCTCGCCGATCAGGTCGGCCGCGGTCTGGATCAGCAGCCGGGTCAACTCGGCGGTGGTGATGCCGTCGTAGAGACCACTGAGCGTCCTGGCAGCGACCCGCCCCGGGTCGACGTCGGCGAGCCCGTCGGCGTGCTGCCGTACCGCGTCGCGCAGCCGGTCGGGGTCGACCGGCGTGGCGGTCCCCGATCGGTCGCGGATTCGGGTCGGCCGCTTGCCGGGCGTGGCCGCCGGTGCGGTAGCGGCGGGATGTGTGACGACGGTCACCTGTGGTGCCTCCTGGCATCGCCTCGTGGGAGGCCGAGCGGGCAGGCAGACAGGCGCGAACGCGCGATGGCCAACGCGTCGCAGCCGTCGGCCGTCCCGCGCGGCGATCGGACCACCGGGTACGCGTTCGGCGTATCCGGCACAACGGCAGGTCTTCGGACTTGTGGGCCGGACCGGACATGCCAGTCACCTACTGGCCGTCACTTCCCAGGCCGGGGTGGCCCAGTGTGCTCGACGGCGGTCGTTCCCACTCACCGCTGCGGGGCAGTCCCGGATTCGCACCGGGTTCCCTGTTGCCTCGGCCGGGCTGGCTGCCCGGCCGAACCAGTTGCGTCCGGGACTATATCTGGTGGGTGGCTTCGCGGTGGGTACCTACATGTCGTGTCGTGGTGTCACGTATTTCACTCAGCAGATCGAGTTGTCGCCGACTGCTTGACGATATATCGTCAACGTATCAATGATCCTGCAGTGGAGGTTTACATGAGACGCGAGAGAGCACGCGGTGGCCCGGGGGCCTTTCTGCGCGGCGCCGGATTCCCACCCTTCGGGCCCGGCTTCGGCGGACCCGGTGGACCGGGCGGGCCATTCGGACCCGGCGGTCCATTCGGCGGCCGGGGGGCGGGCGGCGGCCGTGGTGGCGGTCGGGGGCGGCGGCGACCCAACGTGCGGGCCGCGGTGCTGGCCCTGCTCGTCGACAGGCCGATGCACGGCTACGAGATGATCCAGGAGTTGGACTCCCGCACCGGGGGCGCCTGGCGCCCCAGCCCCGGCTCCATCTACCCCACCCTGCAACTACTCGAGGACGAAGGTCAGATCGTCGGCGCCGCCGAAGGCGCCGGCGGCGGGCGCAAGCGTTACGCGCTCACCGACGCCGGTCGACCCGAGGCCGAGCAGGCGGCGCAGGCCGCTCCGTGGACCGAGCTCGCCCCGGAGACCGTCGACAGCTGGCACGATGTACGCGAGTCCGGGATGCAGACGATGCAGGTGCTGCGGCACGTACTGATGAACGGCAACGCGGAGCAGCGCGAGCGGGCGGTCCGGGTGCTCGACGAGACCCGCCGCAAGCTCTACGGCATCCTCGCCGAAACCGACGAGGCTGGCCCGGACCAGACCCAAGACAGTTGAGGTGACGGTGTCGATCCGGCCGTCCGCCGATCGTCGTTACCGCAGATGGCGACGTACGCCTCAGCGAGGAGAACCATGAAGTACATGCTGCTGTTCGTCAGCGCGCCCACCGACGCCCCCGAGCCGACCGTGCCGCAGTGCACGGTCGAGGACTGGATGGCCTATGACAAGGAGATGAAGGACGCCGGGATCTGGGTCAGCGGCAACGCCCTGGCCGACCTGACCACCTGCACGTCGGTGAAGGTCGACGCCGACGGGCAACGGATCGTCACCGACGGGCCGTTCGCCGAAGCACGCGAGGTGCTCGGCGGGTACGACATCATCGACGTGCCGGACCTCGACGTCGCCCTGGACTGGGCGGCCCGCTCACCCGGCGCCCGCGACGGCGGATCCGTGCAGGTGCGGCCGGTCGCCGACTTCGGGATGTGAGCGCGGATGGTCACCGACGGGCGGCGGGAGCACCACGGCGACGAGCAAGCCGTCGCCGTGGTGCGGACCTCGGTGGAGGCCGTGTTCCGGGAGGAGCACGGCCGGCTGCTCGCTACCCTGGTACGCCGCTTCGGTGACCTGCACCTGGCCGAGGAGGTCGCCGCCGAGGCCGTCGAGGCGGCTCTGAGGCACTGGCCCGTCTCCGGCGTACCGACCCGACCCGGCGCCTGGCTGCTGACCACCGCCCGGCGCCGGGCGGTCGACCGGATCCGGCGCGACCACAACCTGGCACTGCGGCTGGCCGTTCTGCAGGCCGAGGCGGACCGGGCTGATCCGGCGCCGTCGGCCGACGGCGACCAGGAGTTGCCAGACGACCGACTGGCGCTCTTCTTCACCTGCGCCCACCCGGCGCTGACCGCGCAGGACCGGGTGGCGCTGACCCTGCGCTGCCTGGCCGGGCTGACCACCGCCGAGGTGGCCCGGGCCTTCCTGGTGCCGGAGGCGACCATGGCCCAGCGGATCGTCCGGACGAAACGGAAGATCCGCGACGCCCGTATCCCGTTCCGGGTTCCCGGCATCGACGAGCTGCAGCAGCGCCTTCCCGGCGTCCTGCAGGCGGTGTACTCGATCTTCACCGAGGGGTACGCGGCCAGTTCCGGCCCGGACCTGCAACGACTGGACCTGGCCGAGGAGGCCATCCGGCTGGCCCGCATCCTGCGGCGGCTGCTGCCCGCGCAACGGGAGGTGGCCGGACTGCTGGCGTTGCTGCTGCTGGTGCACGCCCGCCGGCACGCCCGGACCGGCCCGGACGGGGTCGCGGTCCTGCTCGACGAGCAGGACCGCAGCCGGTGGGACCGACCGATGATCGACGAAGGGTGTGCCCTGGCCCGGGTGGCGTTGACCGGCGGCCCACCCGGGCCGTACGGGTTGCAGGCCGCCATCGCCGCCCTGCACGACGAGGCGCCCGACCTCGCCGGCACCGACTGGCCGCAGATCGTCGCCCTCTACGACGTACTGCTGCGGGTCGCACCGTCGCCGGTGGTGGCGCTGAACCGGGCGGTGGCGGTGGCCATGCGTGACGGCCCGGCCGCCGGCCTGGTGCTGCTCGACGACATCGCCGGGGATCCGAGGCTGCGCACCTACCACCTCTATCCGGCGTCGCGGGCCGACCTGCTGTCCCGGCTCGGCCGGCACGCCGACGCGGCGGGTGCATACCGGCAGGCGTTGGAGCTGGCCGGCAGCGAACCGGACCGCGACCATCTGCGCCGCCGGCTCGACGCCGCCCAGGCGGCGGCGGCCACCGCGACGGACTGACCTCCCCGTTCATCAGAGATCCGACTTTTCCCGCGCAAGCGGCTAGTCAAGCTAGAAGCCGGGGTGGACGGAGTCGTTGACACTGCTGACCTTGATAAGTCAGACTTTTGGCGGGAGGTCGACATGAGTGAGCTGCGACGGCTGGCGGTCATCAACTCCGACGCGAAGAGGGCCCCGGTGCTGCCCGATCCACCCGGCCTCGTCACCGAACTCGTCGATCCACGGCTGCGCCGGTTCGCCCGTACCCCGTACGAGCATCTGCTCACCGAGGTCGGCACGGTCGACATCGCCGAGGCGGCGATCGTCGCCGGCTGCGACGCCGTCTACATCGACACGTTCGGCGACTACGGCGTGGACCGGCTGCGCGCTGCCACCTCGGTGCCGATCGTCGGCGCCGGTGAGGCGTCCCTGGCCTGGGCGGCCCAGCTCGGTCGGCGGTTCAGCATCGTCACCGTCTGGCCCGACTCGATGGACTACCTCTACGCCGAGCGGCTGAGCAGCTGCGCCGGCGGTGCCCTCGCCGTCGGGGTGCACTACCTGTCCGACCAGACGGAACTGGACCGGGTCGGTACCGACGCCGGGGTCAAGGCACGGATGGCCCGGGGCGAGACCGACGTCGTCGAGGCCATCTCCGCCGCCTGTCTGCGGGCCGCCGACCGGGACGGCACCGACCTGATCCTCTTCGGCTGCACCTGCATGACCCCGGTGACCGCCGAGGTGGCCGGCCGCGTCGGCATCGAGATCGTCGACCCGTCGGTCGTCGGACTGGCCGCCGGGCACGCCGCGGCCCTCGCCGCGACCCGACCGGCGCCGCCGACCGGCCGGCTCGGCGCGGTCAGCGCGCTGGTCGACGCCTACCTGGGCGTCGCGGCGCAGCCGGGCTCGAACTGCACCGTCGACGACGACGGCTGCGAGGTCTGCGCGGTGACCCTGGGCACGTCGTCGTGACCCCGCTGTGTCGACGGATCGGCATCGACCTGCCGGTGATCGCCTTCAGCCACTGTCGCGACGTGGTGGCGGCGGTCAGCCGGGGCGGTGGGCTCGGGGTGCTCGGCGCGGCCTCGATGTCCCCCGACGACCTCGAGCAGGATCTCGCCTGGCTCGACCGCGAGTGCGGGCGTCGCCCGTACGGCGTCGACCTGCTCTTTCCCGCCAGGTCCGCCGGTGACGACCCGACCGACCTGCTCGCCCAGATCCCGGCCGGGCACCAGGACTTCGTCGCCGGGCTGCGGACCCGGCTCGGCATTCCAATGCGACGCAGTGAACCGGGCCGGACCCGGCTCGGCGGGATGCCGACCGAGATCGACCACCTGATGACCCACGCGAACGCGTACGCGCTGTGGGAGGTCGTGCGGGCCCACCCGGTGCGGCTGGTGGCCAGCGCGCTCGGGCCGCCGCCCGCCCAGGTGCGGGCCGCCGCGACGAAACTGGACATGCTGGTCGCCGGCCTGGTCGGCGACCCACGACACGTACGCCACCAGCTGGCCGCCGGCGTCGACGTCATCGTCGCCCAGGGCTACGAGGCGGCCGGACACACCGGTGAGATCACCTCGATGGTGCTGGTACCGCAGGTGGTGGCCGCCGCCGGTGACGTGCCGGTGGTCGCCGCCGGTGGCATCGCCACCGGCCGCCAGGTGGTGGCCGCGCTGGCACTGGGTGCCCAGGCGGCGTGGACGGGCTCGATCTGGCTCGCCACCGCCGAGAGCGACCTCGACCCGGTCGTCAAGGACAAGATCGTGACGGCGGCGGCCACCGACACCGCGAAGACCACGGCGTACACCGGCAAGCCGACCCGGCAACTGACCACCGCGTGGACCCGGGCCTGGCGGCAACCGGACGCCCCGGCGCCGCTGGCCTCTCCGGTGCAGCAACTGTTGGCCCGCGACGCCGTGGTCAGCTCGTTCGAGCACCAGGTCACGCCGGTGATGGGTTCGGCGGCGGGTCAGGCAGTCGGTCTGGTGGACCGGGTGCGTTCCGTCGCCAGCGTGCTGGACGATCTGCGTACCGGGATGGCCGACGCGGTCGGCGACCTCACCGCTCTGGCCAGCGACGATGCCAGCGACGACGTTGTCCGAGCCAGCGACTGACGGGCTGTGGCTCAGCGCCGTGCGCGCCGGCGGCGGGCGTGGACCGCGGCGGCGACCAGCGTGTACGCGCAGAGCACGGCGATGACGCCGGTCGCGACGGTCAGCACCGCCGGCAGCGAGGCGCCGGTCAGGGCGAGGCCACTGAGCAGTGAGCTGCCGCCGAGCGTGGCGAAGGCGGCCACCATCCACGCCGCGAAGATCTCCGCCCGCCGGTGGGTCGGCGCCGACTCGCCGATCAGTCGGGTGGCGCCGAGCAGCGTCAGTCCGCCACCGAAGCCGATCAGCACGGCCCCGGTGACGGTGACCACCGGGCTGCCCAGGTGCAGGGCCAGCGCGGTGGCGCCGGCACCGGTGGTGATCGCCACCACGCCGAAGCAGACCGACCGGGTGGCGTCGAGCCCGTTCAGCAGCAGTTGGGACAGCAGGGTCATGCCGATCAGCAGGGTGAGCAGTCCGCCGGCGCCACCGGCGGCGGTGACGCCGGCGCCTTCGGCGAGGATGCGGGAGCCGAAGGTGCCGAACAGCGCCATGCAGCCGTTGAGGGTCATCAGCGAGCAGGCGGCGATGCTGAACGGCAGCAGGATGTCGCGGGGGACCCGGACCGCCCGGACCAGTCGGACCCGCTGCGTCGTCCGTCGGTCGGCCGGCGTGCGGACCAGCAGGACCAGCGGCACCAGGGCGGCCGCGCCGATGACGACGAACGGCAGCACCAGCGGGTACCGGGTGTGGTCGGCCAGCAGACCGGACATCAGCGGCGCGAGCCCCATGCCGAGGGTGGTGCAGACCGAGTGGGTCAGGGTGCCCGCCCGGGTGCCCCGGGGATGGAAGTCCAGCAGCGCGGCGGCGGTGGTGGCGCTGACCATCCCGGTCGCCATCCCCTGCACGATCCGCCCGGCGACCAGCGCCGGCAGCGACGTCGCGGTCGCGGTCACCAGGCACGCCGCCAGCACCAGTGCGACGCCGCCGAGCATCGCCGCCCGCCGGCCGATCAGGTCGGACAGGCCGCCGAGCAGGGTGACGACCAGGATCACCCCGACGGGATAGCCGGCGAACGCCAGAGCGATCTGCGCCGGGGTCAGCTGCCAGTGGTCGGCGTAGATCGGGAACAGCGGTGAGGCGGCGAAGCTGCCCAGTACGGCGACGAGGATCAGCGCGCCGGCGGCGGCGGCCATCCGCGCGGACGGTAGGTACGCCGATCCGGACGTCGGGGCCCGCCGGTCGCCGATGACCGGGCTGTCGGTCGCGTCGCCGAGCCGTAGGGGTTCCTCCAGCGGAGAGGTCGACACCGGCCACCGCCTTCCGGGCAAAAGTCTGATGAATAAGGATGCCGGCTGTCAAGGCCTTGCCAGACCGGGTCTCCGCCGGCAGAGTGTGGTCAGGAAATGCCTCTGTGCTGGCAGTTCCCGGTTTACCAGGTGGAAACAGAACCGGCTCCGGACGCTGGTCGCCGATATCCTTCCGCCTAACGTCAGACATATTAGTTCGAGAACGTGGCGCACTCGTCGGTGGCGGCGGGAGGTGGAGGTACCCGGATGACAGTCACGATCGTCGACGCCGAGGACGTGCCGTGGGTCAACGGCGAGCAGGTGTACGACTCGATGGAGCCCGCCTTCCGCGACAACTTCGGCGGCGAACCCGACCAGGTGCGTGAACTGCTGTCCCGGTACTGGATGCGGTCGTTGTGGCTGGACCGCGGCAGCACCCGGCGGATCGATCACATCCGGGCCGTCGCCGGCTACCGCGACCTCAGCGAGGCGTACCACGACAGCGTCGAGGAGGCGTACTTCCTCGACGGTGCCGCCGAACTCAGCGCCGAGGGGCGGCTGATCGCCGGAGACTACTTCTGGCGTCCGCCGGGTTGGGTACACAAGGCCTGGAGCGACGAGGGGTTCGAGAACATCCTCTGCATGGAGGGTGCGGTGGCCAGTGAGGGCAGCGACCGGGTGACCCGGGTGGTCTGCCCGGACCACCAGGCCGGAGAGCAGGCCATCGCCGCCCCGGTAGGAGAGACCGGCTCGCCCGCCGGCGGCGTCGGACCGCGCGGCTACCTGCGCCGGGTCGAGTCACGGCACCTGCCCTGGGCACCGATCGACGCCAACTGGTCAGGCCTCGACCCCGGCGTACTCGGTCTGCCGGCGTCGCCGGCCGCAACGGTGCGGCCGGCGACGCCGGGCACCGGCCCGGCGGGCGTCGCGTCACCGACCGTGCCGGTCGGCAAGCCGCTGAGCCGTAACGTGGCCACCGGGGCGTGCAGTGCGTTGGTCCGGTTACCGGCCGGGTACACCGGCACGCCGCAACCGGTCGACCGGGAACGGTTCCTCGTCACCACCAGCGGGACGGCGACGGTCGCCGGGCGGACCCTGACCGCCTGCTCGCTGGTGCACGTACCGGCCGGGGCACCGGCACCCACGTTCGTCGCCGACACCGACGTCGAACTGTTCGTCAAGGTGGGGGAGGCGACGACGTGACCGACGTACGGTTCGCCACCGACGACCAGGTGATGACGATCGTCCTCGACGGCCCGGAGACGATGAACAGCCTGACGCCGGCGGCGATCGCCGGACTGGACGCCGCCCTGGCCGCCGCCGAGGTCGATCACACCCTGCGGGCCGTGGTGATCACCGGAGTGGGGGACCGGGCGTTCAGCGTCGGGATGGACATCGACTTCCTGGAATCCTGCTTCGACGACCCACAGCGGATCTTTCTGCCGTTCCTGCGCTCGTACCATGCGGTACTGCGTCGCATCGAGCAGCTCGGCGTACCGGTCGTCGCCCGGGTCAACGGCCTCGCCCGCGCCGGTGGCTTCGAGCTGATCCTGGCCTGTGATTTCGTGATCGCCGCCGACGAGGCGAAGGTCGGCGACATCCACCTGGAGTTCGGCATGCCGCCCGGTGCCGGCTCCAGCCAGCGTGCGCCGCGCAAGCTCGGCGACCAGCGGGCCAAGGCGCTGATGCTCACCCCGCTGTGGCTGCGCGGGCCGGAGCTGGTGCAGTGGGGTGTCGCGCTGGCCAGCGCACCCCGGGCGCAGCTGGACGACGAGGTCGGCAAGCTGCTGTCGTCGCTGCGCGGCCGGTCCCGCCCGGCGATGGCGATCACCAAGCGGCTGCTCAACTCGGTGCACACCATGACGCTGGAGGAGGGCCTGCGCTACGAGCGCGAGATGTTCTCCCGGCTGCACGAGGAGGTGCCCGAGGTGGCCGAGGGCTACCGGGCGTTCGTCGACAAGCGCGAGCCGGTCTGGGGGGACGTCGATGTCCGCGGCCTTGCCTGAACCGCCGGCCCCGCCCTCGCCGTCGGCGGATCCGCCGTCGGTCACCGTCACCGCGGAGCTGGTCGACACCCTGATCAGTCGGGGCGGCTACACCCATCCGCTGTTCAACCCGCCGGACCCGGGCAGTGGCGGTGGCCCGCCGCTGCCCGGCCAGGCGGTGCTGCTGCTGATGGGCGGCCTGGCCGAGCAGTCCGGGCAGCTCGACGACGCGATCGCGCTGCTGGAGCTGCGCCGGATGCGGTTCCATCAGCTGGTCCGGGCCGGCGCCACGCTGCGGGTGCGGATCGAGCGCCTCGCCAGCCGGAGCACCTCCAGCGGCAAGGTCGTGGCCGAGCTGCGGTGGACCGCCGTCGACGCCGACGGTGCGCCCGTGGCCGAGGCCGAAGCCGTCATGCTGATGAACGAATCGGGAAAGGCGGACCCAAGGTGACGGGTGTGCAGCTCAACATGGCGGCCGGGATCCGGGAGTTCGGCCGCGCCACGCCACGCCGGATCGCGGTGGTCGACGGCGACCGTGAGGTCACCTTCGGTGCCCTGCACCAGCGGTCGAGCCAGCTGGCCAGTGCGACCCTGGACCGGGGGTTGGCGCCCGGGGAGCGGATCGCGGTGCTGAGCAACAACCGGTACGAGTACTTCGAGATCTCCGCGGCGATGGCCAAGGCCGGTATCCCGACGGTGCCGCTGAACCCGCGCAACAACGTGACCGACAACGCGTACATCCTGGCCCACTCGGCCGTCCAGGGGATCATCGTCGCCGACGACCTCGCCGACCGGGTCGACGGGCTGCTCGACGGGCTACGGCTGGTGCTCAGCTTCGACGGCGGGGTGGGCGAGCACTACGGGACGTTCCTCGACGGTGGGCGGGCGGTCGACCCGCAGGTGCCGGTCGACGAGCTGGATCCGTTCTGTGTCACGTACACCTCCGGCACCACCGGGCGACCCAAGGGGGTGCTGCTCACCCACCGGGGCCGGGTGCTGACCGCGTTCGGGGTGGGGCTGGACTACGGGCTGGGCCCGAACCGCAGCACGATCGCGGTGGCCCCGATGTACCACGGCGCCGGCTTCGAGTTCGCGTACGCGGCACCGATGCTCGGCGGCTCCTGCACCGTGCTGCCGACCTGGGATCCGGAGCGGCTGCTCGACCTGATGGTGAGCAGCCGGGCGGAGACGGTCTTCCTGGTGCCCACGCACGCCCAGCACATCCGCCGGTTCTGCCCGGAGCCGGCGGCCCGCTACGACCTGTCGGCGCTGAAGACCCTCTACTTCAACGCCGCCGCGTTGCCGGTCGCGCTCAAGGAATGGGTGATCGAGGCGTTCCCCGGCGTGGAGGTGCACGAACTCTACGGGTCGACGGAGTGTTCGATCGTGACCAACCTGCGGCCGGAGTTCGCGCTGGACCGGGCGGGCAGCGTGGGCCATCCGTGGTTCTGGAACGAGGTGCGGCTGGTCGACGAGGACGGGGCGCAGGTCGGTCCCGGCGAGCCCGGCGAGCTGTACGCGCGTTCGCCGCTGCTGCTGACCGGCTATCTCAACGACGAGGAGGCCACCCGGGCCGGGTACGACGCCGACGGGTTCTTCTCGGTCGGCGACATCGCGGTCCGCGACGAGGAAGGCTTCATCTCGATCGTCGACCGGAAGAAGGACATGATCATCGCGGGTGGGGTGAACATCTTCCCCCGCGAGATCGAGGAGGTCATCGCGCGGCACGGGCCGGTGGACGAGGTCGCGGTGGTCGGCGTTCCGGACGAGGTGTACGGCGAGCGGATCGCCGCGTTCGTGGTGAGCCGTGCCGGCCAGCAGATCGACGTCTCCACGCTGGATGGCTACGTACGGGAGCACGTGGCGCGGTACAAGGTTCCCCGGGAATGGCACGTGGTCGACCAGTTGCCGCGCAACCCGAGCGGGAAGATCCTCAAGCGGACGATCCGCGACGAGTACGTCAGTCAACCTGGTAAGGGTTGATTGTAGGCGCCTTCTCTTCCAATGTCTGACCAATGTGGGTGGGACAGTTTTCGTCGCTGTACCCGTATTGAAACGCGGCGCTGCCCGCTTGTTGGGCTGCTGCCAGCGGTGGAGATTGTGTCAGTACGGTAAAACTCTGACTTTTAGTGGACTGGCTGGTCAGAGGCCGTTAGTGTCATCCGCACCAAGGTCCCGATGCGGCTCGCGGCTCACCTGTCGACCGCACGGACTTCGTGATCAGGAGGCCATCGTGTCCCACTTCAATAGTTCCGGTGTCGCCCTCTCCCGTCGCTCCGTGCTCGCCGGTCTCGGCGGCGCGTTCATGGGCGGCGTACTGCTGACCGCCTGCGGCAGCGACGACTCCGACTCCGGTTCCACCGGCGCCGCCGACGGCGACCTCACCACGATCCGACTCGCCGGACTACCGGCCTCGGCGCTCGCCGCGTTCAAGCTCGCCATGTCCGACGGTGCCTTCGAGGCCGCCGGCCTCGACATCCAGTACGAGGAGTACGCCGAGGCGGCCGCCGTCTACACCGCGTACCGGGCCAACGAGGTCGACGGTGGCCTCGGCGGCATCCCGTCCACCGCCAACCTGGTCGCCACCGGCGTCGACCGCAAGGTCGTCTGCGCGCTGCAGCGCACCACCAACGGCATCCTGGTGCGCGCCGACAGCGACATCCAGTCCCTCGGTGACCTGCGTGGGCGCAAGCTTGGTCTGTTCGGCAGTGCGATCGGTTCCTCCACCAACCAGTTCTTCGCACTCTGCCGCGAATACCACGGCTTCAACCCCACCACCGACTGCGAGGTGCAGTACGGCGCCCCGAACCTGATGGCCGAACTGCTCGGCCAGGGCGACGTGGACATGGCACTGGTGATCGACCCGGCCGGTGCGGACCGGGTGGTCAGCGGCGAGTACCGGTCGCTGGGCGACCTCGGCGTGCTGCTGGAGGAGGCCACCGGGCTGCAGGCGTTCACCGCCGGCTGGGACTTCGCCACCGACTTCATCGACGCCAACCAGGAGGCCGTGCAGGCCTTCGTCGACGTGAACCTCGAGTACCAGACCCGGTTCAACGGCGACCAGTCGCTGTGGGACAGCGCCCTGCGGGAGTTGTACGAGATCGACGACCAGGCAGTGCTCGACGTCATCTGGGAGAACCAGCGCGGCCGGCTCGTCGAGCAGTGGGGCGAGCAGGAGAAGCAGCAGGCCGCCGAGCTGCTCACCTTCCTGAGCGACAACGGTGAGCCGGAGTTCCTGCCCGAGGTGCCCGACGGGCTGTTCGTCTGACGTCGACCACCCCCCGCCTCGCGAGGAGACGCACGATGACCCTGTCCGAAACCACCCAGCCGGCGCTCGCGACGGCCGGAGCGGCGGATCGTGGCGCGGCGGGTGGCCGCGGTGGCGGTGGGCGCGGTGGTGCCCACCGCTTCCTGCGGCACGGCGTCTCGCTGCGGATCGCCTCCGTGTTCATGCTGATCGTCATCTGGTGGCTGGGTTCACTGGCCGTCGGTGAGCGGATCCTGCCGACCCCGTGGACCACCGCGTCGGCGTTGGTGACCAGCGTGCAGGAGACGGTCTTCTGGACCGACCTGCAGGTCACCATGGTCCGGATCCTGATCGGCTTCGCCGCCTCCATGGTGCTCGGTGTGCTGGTCGGTCTGGTGATGGGGCTGTCCCGGATCGCCGAAGGGCTGCTGGACATCTGGATCGCCGTCGGCCAGACCATCCCCAGCCTCTGCTGGGTGATCGTCGCGTTCATCATGTTCGGCCTCAACGACACCGCCACCGTCGTGGCGATCACCCTGACGTCCTTTCCGATCATCGCGATCAACATGTGGTCCGGGGTCAAGGCGATCGACCCCCGGCTCGGCCAGATGGCCCGCACTCTCGGTGCGTCGCGGGGCCTGCGTACCCGGGAGGTGACCCTGCCCCAGGTGCTGCCGGCGGTGATGGCCTCGGCCCGGTTCGGGTTCGGCATCGTGTGGAAGGTCGTCGTCCTCGCCGAGCTGCTCGGCCGCACCGACGGCATCGGCTACCGGCTCAACTACTGGTTCCAGCTCTTCCGGATGGAACAGGTCTTCGCACTCACGCTGTTCTTCTCGATCCTGATGGTGGTGCTGGAGTTGGCGGTGTTCAAACCGATCGAGGCCAAGCTGTTCCGCTGGCGTCCGGAGGGGGCCCGATGAGCGCCGACGCCCGGATCGTCATATCCGACCTGGTCAAGGGCTTCCACACCCGCAACGGCTTCATCACGGTCATCGAGCGGATGAACCTGGAGATCGCCGACGGCGAGTTCGTCGCGCTGGTCGGACCGTCCGGCTGTGGCAAGTCGACCGTGCTGAACATGCTCAGCGGGCTGGACACCGACTTCACCGGCACAGCCGAGATCCGCAGCGGGGCACCGGGGGTGCAGTTCAGCTACGTGTTCCAGGAGCCGCGGCTGCTGCCCTGGAAGACAGTCCGGCAGAACGTCGAGTTCGCCCTGAAGGCGACCGGGGTGGACCGGGCGCAGTGGTCCGACCGGGTGATGCCGGTGCTGCGTCGGGTCGGACTGGCCGGCTTCGAGAACCACTATCCGCACCAGATCTCCGGCGGCATGCAGCAGCGCACCGCGCTGGCCCGGGCGTTCGTGCTGGACGCGCCGGTGATGCTGATGGACGAGCCGTTCAGCGGGCTGGACGAGTTCACCGCCCGCAGCCTGCGTCAGCTGCTGCTGGAACTGCGTACCCAGACGGCGGGCAAGGCGTTCGTCTTCGTCACCCACAACGTGTTCGAGGCCGCGGTGCTCTCCGACCGGGTGGTGCTGATGTCCAACCGGCCGTCGACCGTACGCCGGGTGGTCGACGTCGAGGTGCCGTTGCCGCGCAGCTACGACGATCCCCGGCTGTTCGACGTCAGCCGCGAACTCACCCACGAGATCATCTCGACGATGACCGCCACCGACGACGGTGGTCTCGTCGTCGACGAGGCACACACCCGACTCGCCGGGCCGGGTGCGTCGTGACCGGCGCGCTGCGACCCCGGCTGCCGACCGCATTCGCGGCCGGGGCGGTGCTGCTCACCCCGGCCCGGACGCTGACCGACGGAGACTTCGCCGCGATCGTCAACGTCTCCTGGGAGAACGGCCCGCTGCACACCGACGCCGAGTACATGCGCGGCACCGGGTTCGGCCGGCCGATCCTGGGCGGGCCGTGCCTGATCGCGCTCGCCGCCGGGCTCACCTCGACCACCATGTACGCCGCCTGGTACGCCGCCGGCCTGGACTGCCACGCCGCGCTCGGCATCGACGAGATCCGTTACACCGGGCCGGTGTCCGCCGGTGACACGCTACGCGTGCGTATCGAGGTGACGCGGTTGGAGCCGACCCCGGGCGGGCGGATGTACGTGGGCGTGGTGCACGACGACGTACGCAACCAGCGGGACGAGACCGTCCTGCGGATGACGCGTTCCTACCTGCTGCGCCCACTGCCCGAGCCCGAGTCCGAGTCCGAGTCCGATTCTGCGCCGGGCGTCGGCGCGAAAAACCCGGAGCAGCCGTGAAACCGCCGTCGACCAGCACCCTCACGCTGACCCGGCACGGGCGGGTGCTGCTGGTCACCCTGGACCGGCCGCACCGGCTCAACGCCTACGACCGGGTGATGGTCGACGAACTGCGGCGTACCTGGCGCTGGTTCGGTGCCGACGACGGCCTGCACGTCGCCGTGCTGACCGGAGCCGGCGAGCGCGGCTTCTGCACCGGCTTCGACGTCGACGACACCCTCGACGCCGGGGTCACCAGTCCGTCGCTGGACCACGCCGGCCGGGTCGCGTTGACCGCCCGCGACCTGGGCGTCTACAAGCCGGTGGTGACGGCGGTCAACGGGCACTGCTGCGCCGGTGGCTGGCACTTCGTCAACGACGCCGACGTGGTGCTCTGCACCGAGACGGCGACCTTCTTCGACACCCACCACGACGTGGGCCTGGCCAACCCGGTCGAGGCGGTCGGCGCGCTGGGGCGGCTGCCGCTCGGCGAGCTGATGCGGATGGTGCTGACCGGGCGCGCGTACCGCATCGACGCCCGCCGGGCGCTGGAGCTCGGTCTGGTGACCGAGGTGACCGCTCCCGCCGATCTGGTGGACCGGGCGTTGGCCATCGCCACCGAGATCGCCCAGCATCCGCTCGACGTGCTGACCACCACGGTGGAGACGGTGTGGACGGCGGTGCAGGCGCAGCGGTCCGCGGCCGAGGCGTTCGGGTTGGCGATGCTGGCCCGCTCCGACGCCTCGACCGCCCGGCGCGGCGAGTCCATGCGGGAATTCCGGCACTGAGGGGCACGATGGACTACGGGATCTTCAGCCACATCGAACGGCTCGACGACCTCGAGCGTGACCTGCGGGCCGCCGACGCCGACGGGATCGCCAGCTACTGGCTGACGCAGGGCTTCGGGCACGACACGCTGACCGTGATCGGCGCGTACGGTCGGCAGCTGAGCCGGCTGCGGATCGGCACCGCCGTGGTGCCGGTCTACCCGCGTCACCCGATGGCCCTGGCCCAGCAGGCGCTCACCACCAACATGCTGCTCGGCGGCCGGTTGGTGCTCGGCGTCGGGCCGTCGCACCCGCAGGTGGTCGAGCCCTGCTGGGGGATGTCCTACGAGCGGCCGGCGCGCTACATGCGCGAGTACCTGACCGCGCTGACCGGCGCGCTGACCCAGCGGGTCCGCTACACCGGTGAGGTGATCACCGCCCGGGGTGACCTGACGATCAGCGGCGACCCGCCGGCACCGGCGGTGATGGTCTCCGCGCTGGGCCCGAAGATGCTGGAGCTGACCGGTGCCCTTGCCGCCGGCACGATCACCTGGATGGTCGGCCCGCGCACGCTGACCGAGCTGACCGTACCGGCGATCACCGCCGCCGCGCGGACGGCTGGTCGGCCGGCCCCCGAGATCGTGGTGACCGCCGCGGTCTGCGTCACCGACGACCCGACCCGGGCCCGCGCGGCGATCGACCCGGTGCTCGGCTGGTACGACGACAAGCCGTCCTACCGGGCGATGCTGGACCGCGAAGGTTTACAGCGGGCCAACCAGATGGCGATCGTCGGTGACGCAGACGAGGTGCGGGCCGAGATCGACCGCTATGCGCGGGCCGGGGCGAGCACCTTCGCGGCTCAGTTCTACGGCACCCCGGAGGAACGGGCGGCAACGCGGGCGCTGATCGGCGAGCTGGCCGGGACCACCCGTTCGACCGGGGATGGCCGACAGTGACGCGGATCGGCGTCCGCCATGCCCTACCGTGGTGGTTCGCGACGAATCCGCACTCCGGTGTGCGGGTCCGAAAGGATGCGGAGCCGAAGTGACCATGGCCAAGGACGTGACGCACGAGCCGGCGAGCCGGTCGGAAAAGGCGATCCCAGGGCACCGCCGGGATCCTGGGGTGCTCGGGGTGACCCGGGTCCAACCCGCGTACCAGCAGGTCGCCGACCAGTTGCGGGAGCGGATCCTGGACGGGTCGCTGACCGCGGGGGACCGGTTGCCGACCGAGGTCGAACTGTCGGAGATCTTCGGGGTCAGCCGTAGCACGGTACGGGAGGCGTTGCGGGTGCTGGCGTCCAAGGATCTGATCCGCACCACCCGGGGAACCACCGGCGGCACCTTCGTGGCCCGGGTGCAGTTCGACCAGGTGAGCGAGTATCTGGAGATGAGCTTCGGGCTGATGTCCGGGGCCCGGGACATCACGTTGGACAACCTGCTGGAGGCGCGGGAGTGCCTGGAGGTGCCGGCGGCCGGGCTGGCCGCGCTGCGCCGCGCCGACGAACATCTGGTGCTGATGCGTCAAGCGGTGGAGCGGGAGAAGTCGACTCGGGCCCGCGGCCGCAAGTTCCGTGAGCACCGGACCTTCCACGGGGTGCTGGTCGAGGCGACCGGTAACCAGCTGCTCGGGGTGATGGCCGAGCCGGTCTTCCGGGTGCTGCAGGCGCGGACCGCCGACCGCGACATGCCCGCGGAGTACTGGAGCCAGATCGACGCCGAACACACCGAGATCTGCGGCTATGTCGAGGCCGGTGATGTCGAGGGTGCGCAGGCGGCGATGCGGGCCCACCTGGGTACCGTCCGCCGGGCGTACGACGGACACTGAAGACAATCTCACAACTAAATACCTGATGTTTCGGAACTACGCCCTGCTGTCGTGCTGAGCAGGACGTTTTCGTTGGCCTGGTTGAGTTGCTGACCCTTGACTCGTAAAAGTCAGACAAATAAGCTGGTGGCAGTTCACGGGCGGGCGAGAGGATCGGTCGATGTCGGTACGGCAGGGGTGGACCGGACGCTTCTTTGAAGACTTCGGCGTCGGCGACGTCTACCAGCATCCCCTCGGGCGCACCGTGTCCGAGGCGGACAACACCTGGTTCACCCTGTTGACGATGAACACCAGCCAGATGCACTTCAACACCGAGTACGCCGCCCGGTCGGAGTTCGAGCGGCCACTGGTCGTCTCCACCCTGACCCTGGCCATCGCGGTCGGGCAGAGCGTCACCGACCTCACCCAGAACGCCTTTGCCAACCTCGGCTGGAACGAGATCGTCCTGCCGCACCCGGTGTTCGCCGGCGACACCCTCTACAGTGAATCGCTGGTACTCGACAAGCGTGAATCCGGGTCCCGCCCGTACGCCGGGATCGTGACGGTCCGCACCCGCACCCTCAACCAGGACGGCGCACAGGTCTGCGCCTTCAAACGCACCTTCTACGTCTACAAGCGTGGCGCCAAGCAGGTCGAGGGGATCTTCCCGGCCGCCGCCACCCCGCTGTCGCTGGAGAACGAGGCGACCGGATGAGCCTGCGCCTGACCTACCAGCCCTGGGGAGAGACCCTCGCCGAACTCGCCGCCGCCGGCCGTCGCGCCGAGCAGGCCGGCGCCGAGGTGCTCTGGGTCTCCGAACTGCACCGTAGCGCAACCGGCACCGCCGCCGCGCTGGCCGGCACCACCACGACCGCCCGGATCGGCACCTCGATCGTGCTGGCCTTCACCCGCAGCCCGATGATCACCGCGCTGGAGGCGCTCGACCTCGACGAGCTCTCCGATGGACGGTTCATCCTCGGCCTCGGCTCCGGCGTCCGGCGACTCAACGAGGACTGGCACCACGTCGGCTTCGGCAAACCCGTCGCCCACCTGCGGGAGACCGTCCGCAACATCCGGCACTTCTGGGCCAACTGCGCCACCGGCGAACCGATGATGCTCGACGGCGAGTACGAGCCGATGCGCATCCGCGGCTACGAACGCCCGTTCCCGGTGCCGCCGGCCGGCATCCCGGTCTACCTGGCCGCGATGGGGCCGCTGATGACCCGGCTGGCCGGGCAGATCGGCGATGGCTGGATCAGCCACGAACTCTGCTCTCCGGCGTACCTGGCCGGGCAGATCCTGCCCGACCTGACCGCCGGCATCGACCGGGCCGGCCGGACCCGCGCCGACCTCGACGTCGTCGTCTCCGCCTGCTGCTCGGTCGCCGACGACCGGGCGTTGGCCCGCCGCCGCGCCGCCGGCCTGGTCGGCTTCTACGCCACCGTGCGCACCTACGCCGACTTCTTCGCCTTCCACGGCCTCGCCGACGACCAGCAACAGGTGATCGACGCGTTCCGGGCCGGCGCCGGCGCCGACCACCTCGCCGACTCCGTCAGCGACCGGATGGTCGACACGCTGACCCTGGCGGGTGACCGCGCCGAGGTTGCCGAGCGGATCGCCGGGTACGCGGGCATCGCCGACTCGGTCAAGTTGAGTCCACCCACCCACGGGCTGCCCGCCGCCGAGACCCGAGCCGCCCAGGACGAGATCATCGCGCTGATCGCCGAGCTGACGGGAGCCGCAGCATGACGCCGCTGGCCGACATCCGGATCATCGCCGTGGAGCAGTACGGCGCCGGCCCGTTCGGCACCGTACACCTGGCCGACCTCGGCGCCGAAGTGATCAAGATCGAGGATCCACGGGCCGGCGGCGACGTCGGCCGCTACGTGCCGCCGTACGCCGAGGACGAGGACTCGCTGTTCTTCGAGACGTTCAACCGCAACAAACGCAGCCTGTCACTGGACCTGACCACCGACGCCGGCCGCGAGGTGTTCGAGAAGCTCGTCGCCGTCGCCGACGTCGTCTACTCCAACCTGCGTGGCGACGTGCCGGAGAAGATGCGAATCCGCTACGACGACCTCAAGCACATCAACCCGCGGATCGTCTGCGTCTCGCTGACCGGCTTCGGGATGACCGGCCCGCGTCGGGCCGAACCCGGCTACGACTACATCCTGCAGGGACTCGCCGGCTGGATGGAGCTCACCGGTGAACCCGACGGGCCACCGACCAAGTCCGGACTGTCCCTGGTCGACTACTCCGGCGGGTTCGTCGCCGCCATCTCGCTGCTCGCCGGGGTGCACGCCGCCCGCCGCGACGGCGTCGGCATGGACTGCGACGTCAGTCTCTACGACACCGCGATCTCGATGCTCACCTACCCGGCCACCTGGCATCTCAACGCCGGCTTCCAGCCGGCCCGCACCCACCACTCGGCGCACCCGTCGCTGGTGCCGTTCCAGGTCTTCCAGGCCAAGGATGGCTGGATGGTGGTCGGCTGTGCCAAGGAGAAGTTCTGGACCCGGCTCGCCGACGTCGTCGGCCACCCCGAATGGGCCGCCGCCGGATCGCCGTACGGGACCTTCGGCACCCGCCGCGACAACCGCGACGAGCTGCTCGCCGAACTGGAGCAGATCTTCCGGCAGCGCACCGTCGAGGAGTGGCTGACCCAGCTGTACGCCGCCGCGATCCCCTGCGGGCCGATCAACGACGTGCCGGCGGCGCTGGCCGAGGAACACACCGCCGCCCGGGACCTCGTGGTCACCACCGAACACCCCCGGTTCGGCACCGTGGCGCAGCTCGCCAGCCCGGTGCGGGTCGGCGCCGAACCGCCCGCGTACCGCCGCGCGCCGCAACGCAACGAGGACTTCGCCACCGTCACCGGCGACATCCTCGGGCTCGACCCGCAGACCCTGGCCGAGTTGACCGCCGCCGGCGCGTTCGGCACCCCCCGTAGCCCCGGCCCGGCCGCCGCCGGCTCCGAGGACACCGCACGATGACCGGCCCGCCATGATCGCCGCAGCGCTCGCCGACTGGGCGACCGGACCGCTCGACCCGCCGGCGGCGGTCCGGCGGGCCGCGCTACGGCACCTGCTCGACGGCCTCGGCACCGCCCTGGCCGGCCGGCGCGGCGGCACCGTCGACCCGGCGCTGCACGTCGCCCGCGACCTCGGCGGCCCACCGGAAGCCACCCTGCTCGGTGGCCGGGACTCGATCGGTGCCCCCGCCGCCGCGCTGGCCGCCGGCGCCATGGTGCACGCGCTCGACTTCGACGACACCCACGCCGCCGGCCTGGTGCACGCCACCGCCGTGGTGCTGCCCGCCGCCTTCGCCGTCGGCGAGCAGGTCGGCGCCAGCGGCCGCGACGTACTGCACGCCGCCATCGCCGGGTACGAGACGGTCTGCCGGGTCGCCGCCGCCGCCCCGCACGGCTTCCACGCCCGCGGCCTGCACGCCACCATGGTCGCCGGGGTCTTCTCCAGCGCGCTGGTCACCGCCCGGCTGCTGCGGCTGGACGCCGCCCGCGCCACCGACGCGCTCGGCATCGCCGGCAGCCAGGCCGGCGGGCTGCTCGCCTTCCTGCACACCGGGGCGGCCACCAAACAACTGCACCCCGGCTTCGCCTCGCACGCCGGCATCCTCGCCGCCCGGCTCGCCGCCGCCGGCGCGGCCGGCCCGGCGAACGTCTTCGACGGCCCGCACGGCGTCTTCGACGCCCTGGCCGCCGGCCCCGTCGACCCGGCGTCGATCATCGCCGGCCTCGGCCAACGCTGGGAAACCCTCCGGATCGGCATCAAGCCCTACCCGGCCTGCCAGCTGTCGCACGCCGCGATCGACGCCGCCCGCGCCGCCCGCCGCCAGCCCGGTTTCCCCGCCGACCCGGCCGCGATCGCCCGGATCGACGTCGACGTGCACCCCGACTCGGCACCCACGGTCTGCGGGCCCGGCCGGGACCTGACCCGGCCGGCCACCCCGTACGCGGCGAAGTTCTCGCTGCCGTGGAGCGTCGCCGCGACACTGCTCGACGGCGACCTGACCACCGCCAGCTACCGGCCCGACGCCATCGACCGCGCCGACGTGACCGCCCTCGCGGCCCGGCTGCACTGGCGGATCGTCGCCACCGGCGGGCACGCCGCCGACGCCCCCGGTGCCGTCGTGGTCACCCTGGCCGACGGCACGACCGTACGCGGCGCGGTGCCGCGCAGCGGCGGCGGCCCGGACACCCCGCTGACCGACGACGAACTGGCCGCCAAGTTCCTCGGCAACGCCGGCCCGGCCGGCGCGCCCGTCGTCGACCTGCTGCGCCGCCTCGACGACCTCGACGACCTCGACCCGATCATGGCGGCGCTGGCCGCCGCCGGTGACTGACCAGGGAGACGCCCGTGCCGCCCGCCGCGATCCGACCCGCCGACTTCCCCTGGTTCCCGTACGACGGGTTCACCTTCTGCCTCGGGCTGGCCGACGGCGACGCCGCCTGGACCTCCGGGCACACCGCCGCCGCGCTCGACACCACGCTCGGCAAGATGACCGTCGGCGGTGACCTGGCCACCCAGACCGCCACCGCGTACCGCAAGGTGCTGACCATCCTGGAAGCCGCCGGCTACGGACCGGCCGACGTCACCCGGGTCACCGAGAACGTCACCGTGGCCGGCCTCGACGACTACGCCGCCGCGGCCGCCGTGCGCGCCGAGGTGTTCGGCGAGCACCAGCCGGTGGTCCGTACCGTCGTGGTCGAGCGGCTGGTCCGCCGGGCCGCGCTGATCGAGATCGAACTGCACGCCGTCGGCGGCGGCGGCCAGTTGCTTGTCGCCAGCGAACCGCGAGCCGCCGGCAGCTGGGTGACCTCACCGGTGCGCGGCGGCCACGACGGTGCCGTCTACCTGCCGACCATGCTGCCGGTCGACGCCACCGGCGAGGTGGTCCACCCGGGCGACTTCGTCAGCCAGTACGCGTACTGCCTGGACCGGGCGCAGGACCTGCTCGTCGCCGCCGGTCTGTCGCTCGACGCCGCCGTCACCACCTACGACTACTCCACCCCGGCGACCCGAGAGGTGTACCGCAGAACCCACCGGGTCCGCGCCGAACGGCTCGGCGGTGCCGGCGTCTACCCGGGAGCCGGTGGCATCCTGATGAGCCGGCTGCACCATCCCGATGCGCTGGTCGCGATCGACGTCACCGCGTCGCGGCATCCGCTGGAACTGGTCAACCCCGGCTGGTCGCGGTACGACTCGCTGACCTACGCCCCCGGGGTGAAGGCCGGCCGGACCCTGTACATGTCCGGTTTCGCCGCCCTGGACATGCGGACCCAGCAGGCACTGCACCCCGACGACATCGGCGCGCAGGCCGAGGTGACCTACGGGGCGATCCGCGAACTGCTCGACCACGCCGGGCTCGGCCCGCAGGACCTGGTGGAGACCACCGAATTCTGCGTCGCCTCGGCGATCGGCGACTACCGGGCGGTCGCCGGGGTACGCGAGCGGCTGCTCAGCCCGCCCTGGCCGGCGTCGACCGGGGCGATCTGCGCGGCGCTGCTGCGCCCCGAGTTCCTGCTGGAGGTCTTCCCGACCGCCGTCTACCCCGAGCCCGCCGACGAACCGGCCGAGCTGGCCGTCGACCGGGTCGAGCCCGCCGACGGGCCGAGCACCGCTGGAGGTAGCTGATGGGTCTGCTCACCGACGAGCTGCGGGCGCTGCTCGGCACCCGCAAGGTCTACACCGCGCCGGAGGCGCTCGGTGCCGCCGCCGGGCGCTACTTCGCGATGGCGGTCGGCGACGACAATCCGATCTACCGCGACGGCGACTACGCCCGGGCGCACGGCCTGCCCGGGGTGACCGCCCCGCCGACGCTGATCTGCGAGACCGGCCAGTACACCGGGCTGCCGATGGCCTCCGACGGCTACGCCGGCCACTCCTGGCACCTGGACGTGCCCGGCACCCGGCAGGTACGCGGCGGCAACACGTACACCTTCCACCGGCGGGTCCGTCCCGACGACGTGATCACCGCGACCTGGGAGATCCACGACCTGACCGAGAAACGCACCCGGGGCGGCGGCGACATGCTGGTCGTCGGCTCCCGGGCCACCTACACCAACCAGCACGGCGAACTGCTGGCGGTCAACGAGGAAACCATCATCCTGGTCGCGATGGGCGGTGATCCGACGTGATCGCGCAGGTCGGTGACACCCTGCCGGGGCTGGAACGCACCATCGCCCTGGCCGACATGGTCGCCTACGCCGGCGCCACCTGGGACTGGTACCGGCTGCACTACGACCCGGAGTTCGTGGCGGCCGCCAAGGTGCCCGGCCCGGTCGTCGACGGCCAGGTCTTCGGCGCGCTCTTCGTCGAACTGGTACAGGACGCCTTCGGGCCGTACTGCTTCGTGCGGCAGCTCTCCTTCACCTTCCGCAACCTGATGTTCGCCGGTGAGACGGTGCGTTGCACAGGCACGGTGGTCAAGGTCGACGGCGACCGGATCGAGGTCGAACTGGCCGCCGTCATCGCCGCCAGCGACTACGGCCCCGAACGTCCGGCGGCCCGGCCGGCCCGGGCTGTCGTCCTGCTCGGCACCGCCGACGGACCAGGCGCGGGCACCGCCGACGGTGTGCCGTGACCGGGCGGGACCGGGCGGCGGTGGCGATCGTCGGGGCGGCCGAATCCGACCTCGGGGTCACCACCGCGTCGACGCTGACCCTGCAGACCCAGGCGGTCACCCGGGCGTTGGCCGACGCCGGGCTCACCCTCGCCGACGTCGACGGGCTGGCCACCACCGGCATCTCCCGCTTCTCGACCACCGCGCTCGCCGACCACCTCGGGCTGCGGCCCCGCTGGGTCGACGCCAGCTTCGTCGGCGGCAGCGCCGCCGAGATGATGGTGGCCCGCGCCGTGCAGGCCATCGACGCCGGCCAGGCCAGCGTCGTGGTGGTCAGCTTTGCCTCCAACCAGCGGTCGGCACGGTCGCGCAGCCTGGCCGGGGTGATCGAGGAGCACACCCCGGAGGCGCAGTTCGAGACGCCGTACGCGCCGCTGTTCCCGATCTCCTACTACGCGATGGCCGCCCAGGCGTACCTGCACCGCTACGGCGGCAGCCCGGAGCAGCTGGCCGAGATCGCCGTCGCCGCCCGCGAATGGGCCCGGCTCAACCCGGCCGCCTACCGCCACGGTGCGCCGCCGCTGACCGTCGACGAGGTGCGGGCCGCACCGACGGTCTGCACCCCGCTGACCGTCGCCGACTGCTGCCTGGTCACCGACGGCGGCGGCGCGATCGTGCTGACCAGCGCGGACCGGGCCCGTGACCTGCGCCGGGTGCCGGTCGCGGTGCTCGGCTACGGCGAACGCTCCACCAACACGTCGATGACCGCCGCCGACGACATCCTGGACACCGGGGCCCGCGAGGCCGGCGCGGAGGCGTTCGCCCGGGCCGGGATCACCGCCGCCGACGTCGACGTGCTGCAGGTGTACGACTCGTTCACCATCACCGCCGCGCTCAGCGTCGAAGCTCTCGGTTTCTGCGACGAGGGCGAGGTGCTCGACTACATCGCCGGCGGCCGGATCCGCCCCGGCGGTGACCTGCCGCTGGACACCTCCGGCGGCGGGTTGTCGTACTGCCACCCCGGCCAGTTCGGGGTGCTGCTGCTGGTCGAGGCGGTCCGCCAGCTGCGCGGCGAGGCCGGTGCCCGGCAGGTGCCGGGCGCGCGGATCGCCGTCGCGCACGGCACCGGCGCGATCCTGTCCACCCACGCCACCGTCGTGCTGGGGGTGTCGTGATGAACCCGCTGCCCGAGGTACCACCCGCCGACGACCTGACCGCCGACTGGTGGCAGGCGACCCGTGAACACCGCCTCGTGCTGCAGACCTGCACCGGCTGCGGGCACCATCAGCATCCGCCCCGCGCGGTCTGCGTCCGCTGCGGCGACACCACGCGGCTCGGCTTCACCGAAGCCAGCGGCGACGGCACCGTCGACACGTTCACCGTCGTGCACCGGGCGCCGCGCCGTGACCTGGCGGTGCCGTACACCATCGCCCGGGTCCTGCTCGCCGAAGGCCCGCTGCTACTCACCCGCCTCGACGGCTTCAGCCCCGGCACCGGGCCGGACGATGACGCCGACGATGCCGGCTGGCGGATCGGCGACCCGGTCACCGTCGACTGGGTCGACCTGCCCGACGGCCGCGCCCTGCCGGTCTTCCGTCGACCCACGCCACGCCGACCCACGCCGGCCGATCCCCGCTGAGCCCGCCGACCACCCAGGAGACCCCGATGGACTTCACCCTCACCGAGGAACAGCGCGAGTTCCAGCAGCTGCTGCGCTCCTTCGTGGACCGCGAGATAATCCCGGTGGCCCGGGAATGGGAGCAGACCGGCCGCTACCCGACGGAGATCGTCAAAGGCATGGCCGACATGGGCCTGTTCGGCGTCACCGTCCCCGAGTCCTACGGCGGCCTCGACCTCGACCCGGTGTCGTTCGCCCTGGTCTTCGAGGAGATCTCCCGGGGCTGGATGGGCATCGCCGGCATCCTCGGCAGCCACTCGCTGGCCTGCCGCATGATCGCCATGCACGGCACCGAGGAGCAGAAGCAGGCGTACCTGCCCGCTCTGGCCACCGGTGAACGGCGCACCGGCATCGGGCTGACCGAACCCGACGCCGGCACCGACCTGCAGGGCATCCGCACCACCGCCCGCCGCGACGGCGACCACTACGTGGTCAACGGCACCAAGATCTGGATCACCAATGCCCGGTACGCCGACCCGCTGCCGGTCCTGGTCAAGACCGACCCGCAGGCCAGCCCGGCACACAAGGGCATGAGCATCCTGCTGATCGACGCCGTCCTGCCCGGCTTCACCGTCACCAAGGACATCCCCAAACTCGGCTACAAGGGCACCGAGTCCTGCGAGATCCTGCTCGACGACGTCCGGGTGCCCGCCGACCGGCTGCTCGGCGGCGTCGAAGGGATCGGTCTCAAGCAGGCGCTGTCCGCCCTGGAATGGGGCCGGGTCAACATCGCCGCCCGGTCGGTCGGCATCGCCCAGCGGGCCCACGAGGAGGCCCTCGGTTACGCCCGCCAACGTAAGGCGTTCGGCAAGCACATCGCCGAGTTCCAGGCCATCCAGCTCAAGCTCGCCACCATCGCGACCCAGGTGCAGGCGGCCCGGCTGATGGCGTACTGGTCGGCCGACGCGGTCCGCCAGGGTCGCGCCGACGCGCAGACCGGCATGGCGAAGATTTTCTGCTCGGAGGTCGCCCTGGAGGCCGCCATCGACGCGATGAAGATCCACGGAGGTTACGGCTACTCGACCGAGTTCGAAGTGGAGCGGCTGTACCGCGACGCGATCCTGATGAGCATCGGCGAAGGCACCAACGATGTGCTGCGTACCGTCGTGGCGAAGGCCCTCGTACGTGGCGAGGTGACCGTCTGATGGGCGACCCGGTGCCACCCCGATCCTACCTGTACGTGCCCGGCCACGCCGCCGACAAGCTGGCCAAGGCGGCGCGGCGCGGCGCCGACGCGCTGATCGTCGACCTGGAGGACGCGGTGCCGCTGGCCGGCAAGGCCGCCGCCCGCGAGGCCGTCGTCGGCTGGCTCACCGCCGGACCCGGCGACCTGCCGATCTGGGTACGGGTCAACTCCGGCCCGCTGCGCGACACGGACCTACGGGCCGTCGCCGGCCAGCCGGGGCTCACCGGCGTGGTACTGGCCAAGGTCGGCACTGCCAGCGAGGTCGCTGACGCCGCCCGGGTGCTCGCCGACGCCGCCGACCACGACACGCTGCTGATGCCGATGGTGGAGACCGCCGCCGCGCTGCTCGACATCGCCGCCATCGCCCGGCAGCCCCGGGTGTACCAGCTGCAGCTCGGTGAGGTCGACCTGGCCGGCGAACTCGGCCTGGAACCGGGCGCCGACGACGCCGAACTCGCCCCGACCCGCAGCCAGGTCGTGGTGGCCAGCGCCGCCGCCGGCATCCACCCGCCGGTCGGCCCGGTTTCCCGGATCACCGCCGACGAGGCGGCCCTGGACGCCTCGACCCGCCGGCTGCGCCGGCAGGGCTTCGTCGGCCGGGCCTGCATCCACCCGAACCAGCTGCCGGTGGTGCATCACGTCTACACGCCGACGGCCGCCGAGATCCGGGCGGCCCGCGACACCATCGCCCTGCTCGAGGCGGCCACCGCCGACGGCACTGGCGTGATGCTGGACGCGGCCGGCCGGCTGGTCGACGCGGCGGTGCTGCGTGGCGCCCGCCGTACGCTGACCCTGGCCGAACGGGCGGGCCTGGGATGAGCGGCGGCAACCGTGCCCCACGCGCTCCACGGCCGGAGCAGGTCGACCTGACCGCGGCACGGCATCCGTGGCAGGAGGTGCCGATGCCCGGTGCCAACCTCGGTTTCCACCTCACCCGGCTGGCCTCCCGGTCGGGGGCGTTCGTCGTGCACGGCCACTTCCCGCCGGGCTTCTCCCGCGACGTCGCTGGCGGCTACCTTGTCGACGAGGAGTTCGTCGTGCTCGCCGGGGAGCTGCACCTCGGCGACGCCACCTACCGGCGTGGCGACCTGACCTACATTCCGGCCGGCGCGGTCCGGACCCGGATGACGGCACCCGGCGGTGCCACCGTGCTCGCCTGGTTCGGCGGCCCGGCGGTGTTCCATCCCGCCGACCAGTTGCCGGCCGGTGCCGCACCGGTCGCCGAAACCGTCCACCTCGGACCGGGAGCCGTGCTGCTGGACCTGCCCGGTGCCACCTGGACGCCCGGCGACCAGGTCCCCGGCGGGGCCACCGGGGACGTGGTCAGCGCCGACCTGTCCGGCTGGCGGCGACTCGGCACCGGACCGGCACCACGGCCGGGCGACTACGTCCGAGTGGAGAAGTAGCCGGATGGGCGCTCCGGTCTTCACCCAGCGGTGGCTCGGCATGCAGGGCATCTTCGGCGGCTTCGTCCTCGGCCGGGTCGTCGAGGCCGCCGACAGCGTCGACGGCTTCGCCCCGCAGGCCGTCACCATGCACTTCGTGGCCGGGGTGCGCCCCGGTCCGGTGGAGCTGACCACCGAGACGCTGCACCGGGGCCGGTCCACCACCAGCCTGCGGATCACCCTGGCCCAGCAGGGCCGGGCCCGGGTGCATGCGCTGGCGTCCCTGGTGCCGGTCGGGCAGGAGTTCAGCTGGCGTCGTCGCGAGGATCCGGCACCGTGGGGCGACCCCGAGCAGTTGCCGGCGTACGCGCCCCGGCACCGGCCGCTGGCCTACAGCGCCCAACTGGACGTGCGGGCCGCCGGCCCGCCGAGCCTCGCCGACGGCACCGCCGCGTGGGTCCGCATCTCGCCGCAGACCGATCTGGGTGAGACGCTCGGCCCGCACGCCGTCGCCTCGATCTATCTCGACGCGCTGCCGCCGGGGCTGTTCGCCCTGGCCGAGCCGCCACACTTCGTGCCGTCGGTGGACTTCACCATCCACTTCGCCCCCGACCTCGGTGACGTCGCCGGCCAGTGGCACCACGTGACCAACCGGACGGTCTGGTCGACGACCGACTTCTGTGTCGACGAGTCGACGCTGCACGACCGGTCCGGCAACCCGGTGGCGCGGCTGAGCCAGGGCCGGGCGATCCAGTGGCGGGAGCCACACCCCGAGCCGACGCCGGCCGAGCCGACGCCGGGAGCCGCAGGTGACCGGTGACAACCGGATCCTCGCCGGCCTCGCCCTGGACGCCACGTTCCTCGCCGAGGAGCATCGGGCGCTGCGCACCCTTGCCCGCCAGGTGGTGGCCCGCGACATCGTGCCCGCCGCGCCCGACTGGGAACGGCAACGGCGGGTGCCGCCCGCCGCCTTCGCCCGCCTCGGCGAGCTCGGCCTGCTCGGGTTGTCGTTTCCGCCGGAGCTCGGCGGCGGGGGTGCCGGCGTCCGGGGCGCGGTGGTGTTCAACGAGGAACTGGCCCGGTCCACCTTCGGCGGAGTCGCCAGCTCGGTCGGTACCCACACCGACTTCTCGGCGCTGCACCTGGCCCGCGCCGGCACGGCCGGGCAGATCGACCGCTGGCTGCCGGGGATCCTGGCCGGGCGGACCGTCGCCGCGCTCGCGGTGACCGAACCGGACGCGAGCTCCGACCTGACCCGGCTGGCGGTACGGGCCCGCCGCGACGGGGACAGCTATCTGCTCGACGGCACGAAGACGTTCATCACCAACGCCAACATCGCCGGGATCTTCTTCGTCGTGGCCCGCACCGGCGGCCCCGGCCGGCACGGACTGTCGCTGTTCGCCGTCGAACGCGACACCCCCGGCCTGGCCAACGGCCGCACCTTCGGCAAGTCCGGCTGGCACAGCTCCGACACCGGCGAGCTGGTCCTCACCGGCTGCCGGGTGCCGGCGTACGCCCGGATCGGCGCCGAAGGAGACGGCTTCGCGCTGATGATGGCCGGCCTCGACCACGAGCGGCTCTGCCTGGCCGCGCAGGTGGTCGGGCTGGCCGAGGCGGCGTTGGCCGCGGTCCTGGCCTCGGTGCGGCTCCGACCCGCGTACGGCGGGGTGCTCTGGGACAAGCAGGCGATCCGGCACCGGGTCGCCGACCTCGTCGGCCGGCTCGCCGCCGGCAAGACGCTGCTGTACCACGCCGCCACGCAGGCCGACCGGGGTGCCGACACGCGGGCGTACGCCGCCGTGCTCAAGTCGCAGCTGCCGGAGCTGGCCAACGAGATCGCGTACAGTGCGGTGCAGTTTCTCGGCGGTGCCGGGTTCGTGCAGGACGGTCCGGTGGAGCGGATTGCCCGCGACGTGCGGTTCCTCGCTATCGGCGGCGGCTCCACCGAGGTGATGCGCGACGAGGTGGCCCGCCTGCTCTGACCGGGATCCACAGTCCTCACTACCTGGCGATCAGACTTCAGGCGCGTCGAGAAGGTCGCTGGATGCTGGCGGCATCCGAAGGATCTTGGTGAAGCGGGTGCGGACATCCTGATCGGCGATCTTGAGTAGGTCGTCGAGAGCCGCTTGCATCGCCAGACTGGGCTGCGTCGGCTGCCTGTAGTCCTCCCATGCGGTGACGGTCGAAGTGGCGACGCGAATCCGTTCGGCGAACGCTTCGACGCTGAGCCGCAATGCCTCTCTCAACGCGAGAACTTCCTGCCTGCCCCATCGGGCGATCGTGATCGCGCATTCACAGCCGGCTGAACTGGCCGTCCATCCGTCAGCCGGGTAGGTCGGGACGGCTGCCTGACGGTGTCGCAGTCTGTCCCGTTCGGCGGCCCACGCGCGATGGGCCCGGAGCGTGTTGACCAGGGTATGGAGCTTGTCGAACGCATCCACCAGCGTTCCTCCGGCGCCAAGTTCGCCATCGGCGCGTTCCCAGAAGCTACGGGGTATCGACTCTCGGCCGATCTCTACATTGGCTACTGCACTTCGGGAGTAGGCGGTCCGCTTGGCGAGGGCAGCCTGGGTCATGCCGGCGGCCTTGCGCCAGTGGGCTAGCCGACGACCCAACGACTTCTGCACCTCGCGAATCTGATCAGAAGTAACCGTCCCGAGGGCCGAATCCATTTGATCACCTGTCTCGTCTGCCGGGAAATGCGTACGAGTGCAACCTGTCGCCGTTTTGCGTCGCGGCCTTACTGTTCGATAGTGTTGCAGCATCGTACGATGTAGGCAAGTGTCAGGCCGCGATGCCTACGTGGACTCGCTGGTGGCGCATAAGGGAGGATCAACGCATGGCCGGATTCACTCCACCGACGCCTCGGTCTCGCCGTCTCGGCAGGGAGCTGCGGCGGCTACGCGAGGCACGCAGTCTCACGCAGGGAGACGCGGCCAGGCTGCTCAAGTGTTCGCAGCAGCGGATCGCCCGTATCGAGTCCGGCGACATCAAGCCGCGTCCGCGGGATGTGCTGGAGATCCTCGTCGCCTACGGCGTCCCGCACGACGAAGAGCACGGGCTGGCCCTCCGTAACATGGCCGAGCAGGTGCGGGAACAGGGCTGGTGGCAGCGGCTCAACACGCTGCCGGCCCGCTACGCCACGTTCATCGCCTACGAGGCCGAGGCTGTCGAACTCCGCGAGTTTCAGCCGACCCTCATCCCTGGGCTCATCCAGACCCGCGCGTACGCCGAGTCGGTGATCCGCATCGGTCGGGAGACCGACCAGGAGGAGATCGCTCAGCGTGTCGAGGCGCGTCTCAAGCGTCAGGAAGTGCTGACGGCGCGCCAGCCACCGCTTCGGCTGCACGCGATCATCACGGAGCAGTCGCTGATGTTGGAGGTCAGCGACGCCGACGTGCGGCGCGAGCAACTTGATCACCTCGTCAAGGTTTCCGCGTTGCCCAATGTCACTGTGCAGGTCCTGACGCTCGCCGCCGGTGCCCACCTCGCCGTGCACGGCGGCTTCGACGTCCTGACGTTCGCGGATGGTGACCCGCCCCTTGGCTACATCGAGACCCTGGCCGGAGAATTGTTCCTGGAGTCGCCAGCCGAGATCCGGCGGCTCACGGGCGTGTTCGATCACCTGCTCTCCCTGACGCTGTCGCCCAGGGAGTCCACCCGATTGATTCAGGAGAAGAAGGATGGACTCGGTTAAGTGGTTCAAGTCCAGCCGATCCGGCAACAACGGTGCGTGCGTAGAGGTCGCTCACCTGGGCGGGAACGCTGTGGGGGTAAGGGACACCAAGGCCCGGGGGCAGGGGCCGATCCTGACGTTCACGCAGGTTGAGTGGCAGGCGTTCATCGGCGGCGCGAAGCTCGGTGCGTTCGACTTGACCGACTGACTCAACCACGACGCTCGTCGACGAGGTGGCAGGCGGCCAGGTGACCGTCGCCGCGTACGGTGAGCGCCGGATCGTCGACGGCGCAGCGGTCGAACGCGGCCGGGCAGCGGGTCCGGAACCGGCAGCCGCTCGGCGGATCGGCGGGGGACGGCACCGCGCCCTGCAGGATGATCCGCTGGCGGGAGCGTTCGGCGACCGGGTCCGGCACCGGCACCGCCGACAACAGTGCCCGGGTGTACGGGTGGGCCGCCCGGGTGAACAGGGTGGCCCGGTCGGCGATCTCGACGATCCGACCCAGGTACATCACCGCGATCCGGTCACTGAGGTGCCCGACGGCGGCCAGATCGTGGGCGATGAACAGGTACGCCAGCCCGAGAGTGTCGCGCAGGTCCTCCAGGAGGTTGATGATCTGCGCCTGGATCGACACGTCGAGGGCGGCGATCGGCTCGTCGGCGACGATCAGGTCCGGCTCGCCGGCCAGCGCACGGGCGATCCCGATGCGCTGGCGCTGCCCGCCGGAGAACTCGTGCGGATGCCGGTTGGCGTGGTCCGGGTCCAGACCGACCAGTTCCAGCAGCTCACCGACCCGGTGCCGGCGGGCCACTGTGCCCTTGTGCAGGCCGTGCACGTCCAACGGCTCGGCGATGATCGCACCGACCGACATCCGCGGGTCGAGTGAGGCGTACGGATCCTGGAAGATCATCGTCAGGTGCCGGCGCATCGCCCGCATCCGGCGCAGACCGAGCGCGGTCAGCTCGACGTCGCCCAGGGTGACCGTGCCGAAGGTGGGCTCGACCAGCCGCAGCACCGCCAGCCCGGTGGTGCTCTTGCCGCAGCCGGACTCGCCGACCAGACCGAGGGTCTCGCCGGCGGCGATGTCGAAGCTCACCCCGTCCACCGCCCGCACCGGCCCGGCCGGGCGCCGGCCCATGCCGCGCTGCGGAAAGTGCACCTGCAGGTCGGTCACCCGCAGCAGCGGCCCGTGCTCAGCCATCCTGGCCTGCCGGTACGTCGTAGAAGCAGGCCACCCGGTGCCCGCCGGCGGCGACGGTCCGCAGCGGCGGCACCTCGCTGGCCGCCCGCTCGTCGTGCCGGTAGCCGCAGCGCGGGTAGAACGCGCAACCGGGCGGCAACGCCGTCGGGTCCGGTGGCTGGCCGCCGATGGTCGCCAGCCGGCGCGGCCGCTCGACGCCGACGCGCGGCACCGCCGAGAGCAACCCGATGGTGTACGGGTGCCGGGGTGCGGTGTACAGGTCGTCGACGCCGGCCTCCTCCAGGATCCGGCCGGCGTACATCACCGCGACCCGGTCGGCGATGCCGGCCACCACCCCGAGATCGTGGGTGATCCACACGACGGCGAGCCCGAGCCGTTGCTGCAGGCCGGACACCACGTCGAGGATCTGCGCCTGGGTGGTGACGTCCAGCGCCGTGGTCGCCTCGTCGGCGAGCAGCACCCGCGGCTCGCAGGCCAACGCCATGGCGATCATGACCCGCTGGCGCATGCCACCGGAGAACTGGTGCGGGTAGTTGTCGAGCCGTCGCCGGGCGTCCGGCAGGCCGACCTGGTCGAGCAGGTCGGCTGCCCGGTCCACGGCCGCCGCGCCGGTGGCGTGGCCGTGCAGCACGATCGGCTCGACCAGCTGCGACCCGATGGTCTTGACCGGGTTGAGCGAGGTCATCGGGTCCTGGAAGACCATCGCGATCTGGTTGCCCCGCACCCGGCGCAACTGTCGATCGTCGAGGGCCAGCAGGTCGGTGCCGTCCAGCAGCGCCTGCCCACCGACCTGGGCCGGCTCGTCGAGCAGCCCCATCACCGCCAGCGCGGCGACCGTCTTGCCGGAGCCGGATTCGCCGACGATGGCGAGGGTCTCGCCAGCGTGCACGTCGTAGCTGACCCCGTTGACGACGCGGGCGACGCCGCGCCGGGTGCCGATGCGCACCGTCAGGTCGCGTACCGACAGCACCGGGTCGCCGGTGCTCGGGGCGCCCGTCGGGTCGCCGCTCATCCGGCCTGCCCTCTCGATTCGATCACGGAGCGCTGCCGAGGGTCGAGCGCGTCGCGTAGCCCGTCGCCGACCACGTTGAACGCCAGCACCGTCAGGAAGATCGCCAGGCCGGGGAAGATGCCCATCCAGGGGGCCAGGTTGACGAAGTCGCGGCCCTCGGCGAGCATCCGGCCCCACGCCGGGTCGGGACGCTGCACCCCGAGGCCGAGGAACGACAGCGCCGCCTCGGCCAGGATGGCGAAGGCCAGGCTCAGCGACGTCTGCACGATCACCGGCGCGGCGATGTTCGGCAGCACGTGCCGGACGAGGATCCGGAGGTCGCCGGCGCCGACGGCGCGGGCCGCCAGGACGTACAGCTGGGTGGTGGCGACCATGGTCGCGGCCCGCACGATCCGGGCGAAGATCGGGGTGTAGACGATGCCGATGGCGATCATCGCGTTGGTGATGCCGGGTCCGAGGATGGCCAGGACGGCGATGGCGAGCAGGATCGCCGGGAACGCGAACAGTACGTCCATGGTGCGCATCAGCACGGCGTCGGTCGCGCCCGCGTAGTAGCCGGCGACCAGTCCGATCGCCAGCCCGGCGGCCAGCGAGATGCCGACCGCGACCAGCCCCACCTGCAGCGACACCCGGGCACCGACCAGCACCCGGCTGAGCACGTCGCGGCCCAGGTTGTCGGTGCCGAACGGGTGGGCGGGCGACGGCGCCGCCAGCCGGCCGGGCACGTCGATGGCGTTCGGGTCGTACGGGGCCAGCCACGGACCGACCGCGGCGACCACGGCCAACCCGGCCAGCACCAGCAGCCCGGCCAGCGCCAGCCGGTTGCGCAGCAGCAGGGTGAACAGTCGGCGGGTCACCGGTGCCGTACCCGGGGGTCGAGGTAGCTGTAGAGCAGGTCCACCAGGAAGTTGACGACGAGGAACATCAGCGCGATGGCCAGCACCGCGCCCTGCAACAGGCTGTAGTCGCGGCGCACCACCGCGTCGTACGCCAGCCGGCCCAGCCCCGGCCACTCGAAGATCACCTCGACGATGACGACGCCGCCGAGCAGGAAGCCGAGCTGCAGGCCGACCGCGGTGACGATCGGGATCCAGGCGTTGGGCAGCACGTGTCGGCGGACCGTCTGCCAGCGGGACAGCCCCTTCGCCCGGGCGGTCCGCGCGTAGTCCTGGTGCAGCGCCTCCAGCACCGCCGAGCGGACGAACCGGGTCAGCACCGAGCCGGAGATCAGCCCGACGGTCAGCGCCGGCAGCACCAGGTGCCGCAGCGCCCGCACCGGATCGTCCAATGGGGACACGTAGCCGGACGCCGGCAGCCAGCCCAGCACCAGGGCGAAGAGCAGGATGTACATGATCCCGCTCCAGAAATCCGGCACTGAGACCCAGAGCTGGCTGAACGCGGTGGCGACCCGGTCGATCAGCGATCCGGAGCGCACCGCCGAGATGATCCCCAGTGGCAGGGCGATCACCAGCGCGACGGTCAGCGCGGCACCGGCGAGCAGGCTGGTCGGGCCGAGCCGGGCCAGCAGCAGCAGGGTCACCGGCTCGCCGCTGCGGAAGCTGACCCCCAGGTCGCCGGTGAGCGCCCGGCCCAGCCACCGGAAGTACTGCACGACGATCGGCTGGTCCAGCCCGGCCCGGGCCCGCATCGCCTGGTACAGGCTTTCGTCGAAGCGGGTGCCCAGGGCCAGCCGGATCGGATCGCCGGGCACCAGATGCACGATGAGGAACACCGCGACGCTCACCCCGAGCATCGCGATCACCGCCTGCAGCGCCCGCCACAGCAGGAAGCGCGTCATCGCGCCGGCTCAGCCGCCGAGCCGTACGGTGCGCAGCCGGGTCTTGCCGTCGGGGTGCATCTCGACCCCGGACACCTGCGGCACCCAGGCCAGGGAGGCCTGTGGACTGTAGAGGTAGCCGTAGCTGACGTCGTCGATGATCAACCGGGCGGCCTGGTGGTACAGCGGTTTGCGGTCGGCGTCGGCGACGCTGGCCCGCGCCTGGTCGAGCAGCTGGTCGACCTGCGGGTTGGCGTACCCGTGGAAGTTGAACGAGCCGGTCGAGTGGTGCTGGGCGTAGTAGGCGTACTCGCCGTCGAGGTTGTTCAACCAGCCCAGGACGTAGCAGTCGTAGCTGCCGGCGCCCTGCTCGTCGAGCCAGCTGGCGAAGTCCAGGGTACGGATCTCGACGTCGACGCCGACGTCGCGCCACTGGCTGGCGAGCACCTCGGCGGCCGCAAGAGTGTGCGGGAACTCGTTGGTCAACATCAGGTCCACGGTCAGGTCGGTCACGCCCGCCTCGGCGAGCAGTTCGCGGGCCTGCTCCGGGTCGAAGCTGAACGGTGCGTAGTCGGTGGCCCAGAAGTTGCCCGGCGGCATCGCCGACTGCACCGGCGTGGCGGCGTCGAAGTACGCGGCCTGGGCGACCTGCTCCCGGTCGAGGGCGTAGGACAGCGCCCGCCGCACGTCGAGGTCGTCGAACGGCGCCCGGTCGAAGTTGCAGGTGAAGTACCAGTAGTCGTTGCTGGCCAGTTGGCCCAGCTCGACCGCCGGGTCGTCGCGCAGGGTGGCGACCTCCTGCGGCGGCACGTTGTTGGTCAGGTGCACCGCGCCGGTGCGCAGGTTGGTCAGCGCGGTCGTCGGCTCGGAGATGAACCGGAACTCGACCCGGTCGACGTGCGGTCCGTCGCCCCAGTAGTCCTGGTTGGCCTCCAGGATGATCCGGTCGCCAGGGGTGTAGCTGACGAACCGGAACGGCCCGGTGCCGATCGCGTCGGTGGTCAGTCCGTCGCCGTCGATCAGCTCGGGTGCGACGATGGCCATCCCCTTGAACCCGCCGACGTTGGCCAGCAGGTTCGGCGTCGGCTGGGTGAGGACGAATTCGACGGTACGGTCGTCGACCGCGCGTACCTCGTCGACGGTTTCGAAGCGCCAGGCGTTCGCGGCGGTCTCCGCGTCGGTGATCCGGTCGAAGCTGGCCACCACGTCGTCGGCGACGAACTCGCGTCCGTTGTGCCAGGTGACGCCCGCACGCAGGTGGAAGGTCCAGGTCAGCAGGTCGTCGCTGACCTCCCACTCGGTGGCCAGGGCGGGTTGGAAGCTGAGGTCGGGGGCCGGCTCGACGAGAGTGTCGTAGACGTTCTCCAGCACCAGGAACGTCGGCGAGGCGGTGGAGACGTGCACGTCCAGACTGTCCGGTTCACTGGAGATCGCCACGACCAGGGTGCCGTCGGAGGTGCCGTCCCCGCCGTCGGTCTCCAGGGATTCACCGGTCGTGCAGGCGGCCAGCGCGAGCACCGCGACGGCGGCGAGACCAGCGAGGCGGGTGCCCGCAGTATGGGCGGTATGTGCCGGCCGGTGCCGGTACGGGGGTGCCGGGAGGTTGTTCAACCGTCTATCTCCTACCTCGTTGTCGCCGTTGCGGGCTTGACGGGCTCGGTCGCGTGACGGGCCTGGGGCATCGCCGGATGAAAGGCCGACCCTAGTCGATAGGTCGATGGGTCACAACTCGACGACGTGTGGTGATCGTCGACGGTGAACGGTCTGGCCGTAGCCGTGGTGGAACGGTTCATAGCTGCCCTGGGGCGATTCGCCGCCCTTGACAGTCGGTGCAGGAGATTCATAACCTTCAGTTTGTTGTATCGTTTCATCCTCACCCGAGGAGAGCCCGGTATGAGCCGTCGTCGCCCCACCACCGCAAGCGCACTGATCATCGCGGCCTGCGTCGCCGGGTCGACCCTGACCGCCGCACCGGCAGCGGCCGCACCGGGCCACCCGGGCCACCCCGGTCCGGCGGGTGCCGGGCCCGGCACCGTCCAACTCGAACACCTCGACCGCGGCCTGGTCGCCGCCGCCACCAGCGACGGCGTGTTCCTCAGTTGGCGGCTGCTCGCCCACGAGGTCACCGGCCACGACGCCACCGGCATGACCGGCACCGACTTCCGCGTCTACCGCGACGGCCGACGCATCGCCACCGTCACCGACAGCACCAACTACCTGGACACCGGTGCCGCCGGCGCGGCCAGCTACCGGGTCGCGGCCGTCGTGCGCGGTGTCGAGGTCGACCGCGGTCGCGCCGTGACCCCCTGGTCGCAGACCTACCACGACCTGCCGCTGCGCCGCCCCGCCGCCGGGGTCACCCCGGCCGGCGAGGCGTACACCTACTCGGCCAACGACATGAGCGTCGGCGACGTCGACGGCGACGGCCGGTACGAGTTCGTCGTCAAATGGGACCCGTCCAATTCCAAGGACGTCTCCCAGGTCGGCTACACCGGGCCGGTCTACCTCGACACGTACCGCCTGGACGGCAGCCTGCTGCACCGGATCGACCTCGGCGTGAACATCCGGGCCGGCGCGCACTACACCCAGTTCCTGGTCTACGACTTCGACGGCGACGGCCGGTCCGAGATGATGCTCAAGACCGCCCCCGGCACCCGGACCATCACCTACCGGGCCGACGGCCGGGTCGCCACCACCCGCCACATCACCATGCCGGCCGCCGACCGCCGCGCCGGCTACGCGCACGCCGACGACTACCGGATGTCCGCCGACGACTACTACCACCACCTGGTGGCGATGTTTCGTGGCTGGCACACCCACCCCGAAGTCACCGCCGGGAACTGGCCGGCCACCCTGGAAGCGGCGTTCGGCATCGCCGACCGGTACGCCTACCCGTTGTCCCAGGCCGACGCCGAAGCCCTGGTCGACCACTTCATCGACGGGTACGCCCCCGCCCGCAGCACCCGCAACATGCTGCGCGCCTTCGAGGGGTTCATCGTCGACGGCCCCGAGTACCTCACCGTCTTCGACGGCGCGACCGGCCGGGAACTGCAGACGATCCCGTACCAGCCGGGCCGCCACGACGACGGCCTGATGTGGGGCGACTACGCCATGGCCCGCATCGAGCCCGGCAACCGAGTCGACCGGTTCCTGTCCGCGGTGGCCTACCTCGACGGTGCCCGCCCGTCGGCGGTCTTCGCCCGCGGCTACTACACCCGCTCCACACTTGTGGCCTACGGCTGGAACGGACGCCGGCTCACCCGGCAGTGGTACGTCGACAGCGGCTGGACGCCGATGACCAACCCGTTCAACGACTCCCCGCACGGCCGCGACGGCACCGACCCCGAATTCGCCACCATCACCACCCAGGGCCAGCACTCGATCAGCGCCGCCGACGTCGACGTCGACGGCCGCCACGAGATCGTCTACGGGGCGGCCGTCATCGACGACGACGGCAGCCTGCTGTACAGCGCCTTCGCCGAGCTGCCGCCGCCCAGCGCGGCACCGGGCACCATGGCCCGGCTCGGTCACGGCGACGCCATGCACGTCACCGACATCGACCCGGACCGGCCCGGACTGGAGGCGTACCTGGTCTTCGAGGGCGGACCGTGGGCGCCGTACGGGCACGGGCTGCTCGACGCCGCCACCGGCGAGGTGATCTTCGGCGACTACACCGGGGTGGACACCGGCCGCGGCATGATCGGCGACATCGACCCCGACCGGCCCGGCTTCGAAGCCTGGGCGGTCAGCGGCATCGGGCTGCGCGACGTCACCGGCGAACGGATCGACACCCGGACCCCGGGCACCAACATGAGCATCCGGTGGGCCGCCGACGGCACCACCCAGATCGTCGACGGGGCGATCGACCAGACCCCGACGATCGACGACTGGCGACGGGGAAGACTGCTCACCGCCGAGGGCACCCGCACCAACAACCATACGAAGGGCAACCCGGGCCTGGTCGCCGACATCTTCGGCGACTGGCGGGAGGAGTTGCTGGTCCGTACGGTCGACAGCTCGGCGATCCGGATCTACCTCAGCACCGAGGTCACCGGCCGCAAGATGTACACCCTGATGCACGACCCGCAGTACCGGGCCGAGGTGGCCCGCCAACAGACCACCTACAACCAGCCGTCGTACCCCGGCTTCTACCTGGCCGCCGACACCGATTTCAGCGAGGTGCCGGTGCCGGCGGGCCGCTGGGCCCCGTGCGCCGCGACCCCGCCCGGGGCACCCCGCTAGTCTGTGTCGCCGTGGGCAGACTCTGGCAGGGCGTGACCGCGACCGTTGGCCGACTGACCGGGCAGCGCGTCCCAACTCAACGGCGCCCGAGACCGGCGAAGCCGGCCCGACCCCGTCAGGTCGCCGCGCTGCAGCGCCGCCAGCTGTCGTACGCCCCGGAGCTCGACGGGCACGCCGACCCCGGCGAGATCGTCTGGACCTGGGTGCCGTACGAGGACGACCCGCGCCAGGGCAAGGACCGTCCGGTGCTGGTCGTCGGGCGGCACAGCCGCACTTTGTACGGGCTGATGCTGTCCAGCCAGTCCGACCGCGACGGCGACCGGCACTGGCTGGGGCTGGGCACCTGGGGAAACGACGGCCGGCCGAGTTGGATCCGGCTGGACCGGGTACTCACGATGCGTGAGGACAGCATTCGCCGCGAAGGCGCGATCCTGGACCGTGGCCGGTTCGACAAGGTGTGCCACGCGTTGCGGGCCGGCTACGGCTGGTCCTGAACGCCCCGGCGCCGACCTGCCGGTCGACCACAGTTCGCCGACACGTCACGAGACTGTGTCCTGCCGGCCCGCTGTCGGCCCGCATGATCGCGACATGATGACGGCATCATGAGGATCGTACGGCTGGCGAACTTTGTCACCGGCAGCTCCGGCGGGCTACGGACGGCACTTCGGGAACTCGGCGCCGGGTACCTGGCCGCCGGCCACGACCCGGTACTGATCGCGCCAGGGCCGGCCGACGCGGTCGAGGAGACCGGACAAGGAACGGTCATCACCGTCGCGGGCCCGGTGGTGCCCGGCACCGGCGGCTACCGGGTGCTGCTGGCCCGGTCCCGGGTGCGCCGGCTGCTCGCCGACCTGGCCCCGGACCGTATCGAGGTTTCCGACCGCACCACGCTGCGCTGGACCGGCCAATGGGCCCGGCGCGCCGGCGTACCGGCGCTGATGGTCTCCCACGAGACCCTCGACGGGCTGCTGCGGCTGCCGTTCGGTCGCCGGCCCGGCGCCGCGCGGCTCACCGACCCGGTCGCCGACCGACTCAACGCCGCCACCGCCGCCAACTACGACAAGGTCGTCTGCACCACCGGCTGGGCGGCCCGCGAATTCACCCGGATCGGCGCGGACAACCTGGTCCGGGTGCCACTCGGCGTCGACCTCGACCAGTTCCACCCCGGCCGGCACGACCCGGCGGTCCGCGAGCGCTACGCCCCGAACGGCGAACTGCTGGTGCTGCACTGCGCCCGGCTGTCCGCCGAGAAATGCCCCGAACGGGTGCTGGCCGCACTGGCCGAGCTGCGCCGCCGCCGCGTACCGGCGGCCGGGGTGATCGTCGGCACCGGGCCCCGCCAGTCCGGGCTGCGCGCTCAGGCCGCCGACGCCGGCCTCGACGTGCACTTCGCCGACTACATCGGCGACCGCGACGAGATCGCCCGGCTGCTCGCCAGCGCCGACGTGGTGGTGGCCCCCGGCCCGGTCGAGACGTTCGGGCTGGCCGCGTTGGAGGCGTTGGCCGCCGGCACCCCGGTGGTGGTCGCCGCCGAGAGCGCGCTGCCGGAGGTGATCGGCGACGCCGGCCTGGCCGCCACCGGCGGCGGCACCGGGTTCGCCGACGCCATCTGCGCCCTGGCCGCCCGACCGGTGCCGGCCCGCCGGCTGGCGGCCCGCCGCCGCGCCGAGCTGTTCCCCTGGTCGGCGGCGGTCGCCGGCTTCCTGCGCGCCCACGAGAACGCATCGGTGCTGTCCTCCCGGCTGGCGTGAATCACCCCGGACGGGGGAATACCGGCGGTATGAGTGACCACGTGATGGTGTTCGCCCCGGCGCCGGTGCTGTCGGTGACCATCGAGCAGCAGGCCGACGTACTCGAACTGCATCTGCACGCCGGCGGGCAGGGAATCTGGCAGGCGCGGAGGATCTCCTCGCTGGGTGCCCGGGTGGTGCTCTGCGCCGCCGTCGGCGGCGAGGTCGGAGCGGTGCTCAGCAAGGTCCTCGACGACGAGGACATCGAGCTGCGAATGGTGCCACGCCAGTCCAGCAGCGGCTGGTACGTCCACGACCGCCCCGACGGCAGCCGCGAGGTGGTCGCGGAGAACCCGGGTGCACCGCTGGTCCGCCACGACCTCGACGAGCTGTACGGGATCGCCCTGGCCGAGGGAATGCGCGCCGACGTCGCCGTGCTCAGCGGCCCGGCGCATCCCGACGTGGTCGACGACGACGTGTACCGGCGGCTCGCCAGCGACCTGCGCGCCAGCGGTGCTCAGGTGGTCGCCGATCTGTCCGGCGGGCAGCTGGCGGCGGTGCTGGCCGGCGGGGTGTCCTTCCTCAAGGTCAGCCACGAGGAGGTCATCGACGCGGGTCGGGCGGCCGACGACAGTGTCGACGCGCTGGTCCGCGCCGCACACCAGCCGCGCTCCGACGGAGCGGAAGCCGTGTTGATCAGCCGGCACTGGCGTTGATCGACGACGACGTGGTCGAGGTGCGGGTGCCCCAACTGGAACTGGTCGACCACCGCGGCGCCGGCGACTCGATGACCGCGGGCGTGTCGGCGGTCCTCGCCCGGGGCGGCAGCCTCGACGAAGCCGTCCGTACCGGTGCCGCAGCCGGCGCGGTCAACGTGACCCGGCACGGGCTGGGGACCGGCCGCGCCGAGGCCGTCCGCGAGCTGATTGGCCGGGTGGAGCTGGCACCGGCGACGTGACACCATGCGCTCGGGTCGGCCTGTGTCGCTCGCCCTACAGCGGCTGGTGTGACAGCGTTGATCCGGCTCGGCATCGACTTCGGCACCTCACACACCGTCGCGGTCGGCCGGGACGCCCTGCACCTGGCGCAGGCCCATCCGTCGCGCTTCGAGCCGTACCCGAAGCGATGCGTCGACGACGGCGTCGTGCTGCTCGGCCAGGACGAGATCACGGTGCAGCGGCTGATCGGCGCGGTCATCGGCCAGGTCGCGTTCGAGGCCGCCCGGGGTCGCCGACGCGCCGGTGACCGAAGCCGTCGTCACCTGCCCGGCAGCCTGCCCGTCGGCCGCGCGCTGTGGTGCCGGGGAGTTGGAGGTCAAGTGGTCGGCGCGTGCTGCGACTCGCTGAGGAGCGTCTGCAACCGGTCCCGGCATCGCAGCAGGAGTCCGGAGATCTCGTCGAAGGTCGCCGCGTCGACCCGGCCATTGTCGAACCACATCGCGCGCACGGCCGCCTGGCCCTGCAACAGGTATGCCCCGGCTGCCTCAACTAATGCGACGAACTCGTCACGATGGTCGGCGGCGGCGAACTGGACCGACCCGCGTGCGGCCCGCAACGGCTCGCCCGCCTTGGCGAAGACCGCGGTGGGATCGCCGCCTGCTTGATCAGCGCCGACCCAGGCGAGGAGATACTCCAACTCGGTCGCGGCCAACGTCAGCCGGCCAACCGCCAGGACCGTCTCATCGTCAAGTTGCCGCATCGGCCAACCGTAGCGGAATCAACACCGACCCCGACCGAGGCTGGCCCGGCCCGGCGCCAGAGACAAGATCAATGTGAGCGTCAGAGACCCTAAAACAGAGGTTTAGGGTCTCTGACGCTCACATTGATCTTGGGTGTTTGACGCCGCGTCGGGGTCGGTCAGCGCAGGGCGGCGACCGCGTGGGCGTGGGTGCCGGGGCTCAGCCGGGCGGCGACGCGGGTCAGGGCCCGGCCACCGGGGCGGGCGACGAGGTGGAAGTGCGAGACCATGACCGGATTCAGGTCACCGCCCCAGACCACGGTGCCGGCGCAGTCGACGAGGATCTCCCGCACGACGGCCTCCTGGTGTGGCCACAGCGGTTCGCTGCCGCCCAGCGGGTACGCGGTCGGGTGCAGCGCGACGGCGGTGCCGGAGAGATAGTTGGACTCGAAGTCGGCCCGTACGGTGGCCCGGTCGGTGCGGTGACCGGCGATGCCGCCGCCTTCGCCGGTGTCGACCGGCGCGATCTCGTAGTGCCAGCGGCGGGCGACATGCAGCAGCACCGCTGCGGCGGGGCCGCTGCGCAGCGCCACCGAGGCGGCGGAGCCCTCGACCCGGTGGGTGGCGACGGCGGCCGGGTCGATCCGCCAACCGTTGGCGGAGACGCCGCGGGTCCAGCCCCGATCGGCCGCGCGGGCAGGGTCGCACGGGGTCAGGGTGAGTACCCCGACGCTGGCAGCGCCGCCGAGCAGGCTACGTCTGGTGATCATCTCGGGTTCCTCACTCGCTCACAGACCGGGTACGAGGGCGGAGACGCCGGGGTCGGCTCCGTCGCGCCAGACGTTGTGGTCCAGACCCCAGCCCGGCTGGAACGCGTACTCCCGGATCTGGTTGAACGACCAGTTCTCCGGCAACGGGAAGCCGAGATTGCCGGAGTAGCCCCAGGACATGCCGGAGACCATCGACCATCGGGCGCCGACCTCGCGTGACACGCGGATGCACACGTTGCGCGAGCCGTAGACGCCGAACTGGTACCGGCCGCCGAGGTCGGCGAGCGCGGCCTGCACCCCCCGGAAGTACGGCTTGACGCCGCTGTCGATGTCGATATCCAGCGCGTCGAAGTCGACCGCGAAGTAGATGCAGGTGCCGGCAGGGATACGGTGCTCGACTGCCTTGAGATGGGCGATGCGGCCCTGATCGTACCCCTTGGTGTAGGTGAAGTTGGCCAGCTCGGTGCCGTTGTACTGGAAGATCGGGAAGAACCGCAGGCCGGCGTCCAGAATGGTCTGCGGCTCGCCGGGCTTGAGCGCCTTGCCCAGGAAGTACGGGTCCGTCGGCGGCAGGTGCTCGTCGAGGTAGCGACCGACGATCCGGTAGCCGGCGGCCATCAGTTGTGCGCCGCGCGCCGCGGTGATCTCGGTGATGCAGTCGCAGCCGGTGGCCGGCCGGTCCACATCACCGCAGGAGACAAGCGCCTGGGCCCAGGTGGCGTAGTCGTTGGTGGCCGTCACCGGCAGTTGCGAGAACCGCTGGAAGGCCCGCAACCACTCCAGGTGGGTCGCCGTCTCGGTGTCGGTGTCGATGTCTTGCGGCCGGTAGTCCAGTGGCACCTGCGGGTTGCCCGGCAGCATGGTGGGTGAGTTGAAGTAGCACGCCGAACGGAACAGGTAACGCAGGTCGCCGGTGAGGCGACCGGAGCCCACGCTGCGCAACGCGGCCTGGGTGCCGGGCCCGAAGTTGCCGTTGATCCCGCTCAGCGGGAGGCCGATCTCGTACTGGACGGCCATCATGAAGCCCTGCTGGACGTCCCGGGAGTAGATCCCGTCGCACGGCACCAGGATCATCGCCGGGATGCCGACGCCGGCCACGTACCGGGAGTTCAGCCGCTGCTGGATGCGCCTGATGGTGGCGTCACCCTGCGGCACCAGGCGGAACTGGTCCATCCGTAGCATCGCCCTGGCTATGTGCGGCCACATCGTCCGGCGCGACTGGAGGTTGGAGTACGACAGACCGGCGTCGGCGTAGAGCTGGCCGAACGCGGTCTCCGAGTCGCTGCTCCAGATCGCCTGGTTGGTCGTGGCCCAGTAGCCCTTGCACCACAGCGCGGCGTTGTAGATGCGCACCAGGTTGGTGTTGGTCTCTTCGGCGGGCAGCCTGTTGCGCGTCCTGACGGCGTTGAAGGTGCCGGGACCGAAGTTCTGGACCGTGGGGGAGATGCCGAGTTCGTACTGCAGTCCCTGGGTCAGTGAGAGCACGGTGGGCCAGCCGGTGTAGCCGTCCTCCGGGCACCTGATGTATCCCGGCACGCCGGCGTAGGTGGCGTTGGCCCATCGCTGCGCCGTGAGTACGTGGCTGTCCGCCAGGCTGGTCCGTGGCATGCTGAAGTCGATCTTGTCAGGCATCAAGTCCCCCGTGCTGCCGTCCGATGCGCTGACGATACGGTTCGGGTGCCCATTTGTAAATTGTCTGTCGTCTATCTGTATCGCGGTGCCCGGGGCGACTGCTATCGGCGCGACCGCCGCAGCCACGGATGCGCTGGCCGAGGCGGCACTTCCGGGGGGGTACGGTGCCAGTGTGCCCAGGACCCGCCTCGATATTGACCGGATCCGTGCGGCCCGCGACGTGATCGACCCCATGTTCCGGGACACTCCGCTGTACCGGTGCGATGCGCTGGGACGCGAGCTCGGCTGCACGGTGAGCATCAAACTGGAGACGGCGAACCCGGTCCGCAGCTTCAAGGCCCGGGGCACCGAGCTCGTCGCGAGCCTGCTGACCGGGCAGGGCCACACCGCTGTGGTGTGTGCCAGCGCCGGCAACCTCGGCCAGGCGCTCGCCTGGTCCGGCCGCAGCCGTGGCCTCGACGTGACCGTGGTGGCAGCACGGCAGGCGCCTGCCGCCAAGCTCGAACGGATCCGCGCGCTCGGTGCCGAGCTCGACCTGGTCGACGGCGACTTCGAGATGGCCCGTGAGCGAGCTGCCGCGATCGCGCGATCGCGCGGTGTTCGACTGGTCGAGGACAGTCTCGACATCGAGACCTGCGAGGGTGCCGCGACGATCGGCCTTGAGCTGGCGGGTGCCGGCGCCGACTTCGACGCTGTGCTGCTCGCCCTGGGCGGTGGCGCGATGGCGACCGGCATCGGACACGTCCTGAAGACCCTGGCACCCGGCGTCGAGGCGATCTGCGTACAGCCGGTGGGTGCACCGGCGATGACTCGCTCCTGGCATGAGCGCCGGGTCGTCAGCACCGAATCGGCCGACACCATCGCCGACGGGGTCGCCGGCCGGCACCCCATCGCCGCGGTGCTGGGCGATCTGCTGGTGGTGGCGGACGACGCCGTTCTCGTCCAGGAGGCGTCGATCATCGCGGGCATGCGGCTGCTCCTGGAGCACACGGGCCTGGTCGTCGAGCCCTCCGCCGCCCTCGGCGTCGCCGCTGTCCTGGAAGACCGGGACCGTTTCGTCGGTCGTCACGTCGTGACGGTCATCTGCGGCGGCAACGTGGACCTGGACGCTTATCACCGTTGGGTTCACCGGTGAGATTCCGGGCGGCGTTTCCAGACCACCACCATGCCGGCCTTCGGCAGGATCCAGTCGTCGACGGAGACCCCGACGAAGCGGGTCGTCTGCAGGCTCGGGGCGTACTCGACCGAGGCCGGCCGGGTCGAGCCGAAGAAGTCGAGCGCGCGGACCCGCTCGACGTCGTCCACCGCCACGCTCACCGAGTAGGTTGCCGCGAACGTCGGCTTCGGCACCTCGAAGCTGAGTAGGTTGCCGTCCGCGAGAACTTTCGCGTTGAAGGAGTACTGCACGAAAACGTCGGACCGGTCGGCGAAGTCGTCGACCGGGGCGTGCGCCACGTACTCGCGCTCCGCGTCGTTGCGCTGGAACTCCACCGACTGCCCGCCGAAGTTGACTGCCAGCAGCTCGAATCCCGCAGACCAGTCGTCGTCGAACTCGCCGGTCGACGGCAACCGCCACACCGCGCCCATCTCTTCGGCGCGCAGGAACCGGTCGTACTCGTCCTGCCAGCGTGCCACCTTGAAGGCGAACCTGGTCCGGCTGACGTTTGTCGTGTGATATCCGAACTGGAAGTAGACGTCGTAGTAGTCGAACTTGCGCCCACTCGAGGTGGCCGAGTCGACCCGGTAGATCTCTGCCCGGACCACCAGGTTGCGCCACAGCTCTCGAGACTCGAACACCCCGGTCCGTAGCTTGCGGGCGATCACCGCGCCGAGTTCCGGGCTTCCAGTACGCAGCCGCGCCGCATTCTCGATCACGCGGTCGAGCTCGGCCGGGGCCAGATTCAGTCCGTCCAGGCTCTGGCTGGCCGCCAGCGAGGCGGCGACGGCGCTGCGAACCGAGCCCTCATGTTCCCGCATCGTCCAACGGACCTGCTCCACAAATCGGTCTTCGGCGATCTGGTTGAGCAGCACCTGGAACACGGTGATCACCAGCCCGGTCTGGAACAGAGCCACGCCGATGTCGTAGAGCCGCAACCGGGCCAGCAGTCCGGTCGGGTTGGTGACGGTGATACCGCCGGCCGCGTCGGTGGTGATCGACGGCCCAGGGGCCGGGGACACCAGGATCAGGATGATTCCCAGCGTGATGGCGAGCAACCCGAGCAACATACCTCGGCTGCGGTAGAGGTCCGCCAACGTCGCGGCCAACGACCGGCCCGGTCGCCTCGGAGCGTCACGCCCACCACGGATCCGATCGGTCATCCGAGGGCCCACGTAGACGGGAGGTCTGCCGGCGGCAGATAACGTAGGACCGGTCTGCCGGTCTGTTGCCCGATTCGCAGATAACGCTCCACATTCGAGTACGCGATCCGGTCGTCGTCAGCGACGAACAACGCAGACTCGGCCCCGAGTCGTCGCAGTACAGGGTTGCCGGCCGGTGGCGGCACCTGAGCGGTACGGCAGACCTCGTCGAAAGTGCTGCCTTGCCTGACGTGTCGCAGCAGGTGGCACTCGAACGGGGTGAAGACATGAGCCGGCATGAACCCGCAGGTGAAGATCTCCAGGACGCGGGTGGTGTCGTCGTCGAACCCGTCTCGGGGCAGGTCGAGTTCACGGTATCCGCCAGCCTGGATCGTCGCCTCGGCCGCATGGATCGCAGCCCGACCCCGCCGCACCAACTCGGCCAGCCCTAGCAGGCCGAATTCGCGGTACAGCAGGAACGCCTGCCGGGTGTGCTCGCGGTACGCCGCCCAGACGCGTGGCCGATCCGCTCCGTGCCGGCCATGGAGAAGGATGTTGAGGACCGCGTCTGCCCCGATCACCGCCGAACCGGCGTAGCAGGTGCCGATCACCTCTGCGATACCTTCCTCAAGCCCCATCGCGTAGATGTGCGGATCCACTGTGCCAGTCACCGTATGGACGACCTCGTGGGCATAGAGTGCTTCGCTGTACAGCGGCCGAAGCCGGTCCTGGCGGAACCACACACCGCGGGCGATGCCAAACCGCTCCTCGTCCTCCGCGTCAGGGGCGAAGGCGGACCATTCGAAGGAGTCGAACGGGACGGGGAAGCGGTCCACGATCTTCGGCGGTGCCGACTCGACGTCGAGGCCGATCTGGCCCAACTGTTCAGCTATGGCCGGTGCCGCAGCCTCGATGCCGGCCTGCGCCGGTGCCAGCTCCGACCGCTGACCGTCGAGGACGGCCGCGATTTTGTCCATGTCCTCTGCCAGGAGACACCACGCGGCCGACGTCTCGTCGACGAGCTCAACTTCGCCGCGCAACTCCGCAGTAACTAGCTGGATTCCGGTGACGACCTGGTCTGTCGACGTCGGCACGATGTCCCGCAGGAGCCGCTGCATCGCGGACATTGTCCGCTCCAGGTTGGCAGTTGATAGACCTGACAGGTAGGCCCCGTAGTAAAGGTAGTCTGTGATCTGTGCCGACACGCTATACTTTCTCCTAGTTGGGGTAAATTGATGCTTTCCTACGCGGGATCCGGTTGGCTATCGTGCTGGTCCGCGAATCCTGCGTAGCTGCCTCATCCGCCGCCACTGTTGCCACTTATCCAGCCACCGTCATAACGCATCGTCACCCTCCTTTCGTGATCCTGGGTAGAAATTGTCGACAGGAGTCCGTGAGTCCCGTCGCAGTCCGCTCGATCTGATGTCTGAGATTGCTGGATGCCATGTCGGCGCCAACGGACACGGCGTGTTGTAGGCATTCAATTGCGGCCTCCACCAGTGCCGTAGAGGTCCTTTCTGAAAGTCTCCCAAGTTGCCGCTCGACCATCTTCTCGTCTGCGGGGTCGAACGCGGTCGCTGCGGTGAAACGGGCCTGGTAGCCTGCGGTTTCGGCTGTCACGAAGGGTCGGAGAAGCTCGCGAAACATGGCGTATGCAGTCGCGACCTGCGGATCGGAGAACTGATAGTAAAAGCGGTAGTTTTCCTCGTAGAAAACGATTCCATGGCGACGGTAGTGGTTGGTCAAGGGTGCGCCAGGGTGCAGCTCTAGTCGGTTCGTCACCCTGCTGTATGTGCCGATCCGTAGATCGTGCAGAAAGTTCAGATTCTGCTCGAGTCCACTGACGGTGCTGAGCGGATGGAACATGATGAATCCGACGGAGAAGTCGATACGTAGTTCACGGAGCAGGGCGACGGCGTGTCTGACCTGACTATTTGTGGTACGTTTGGCAAACAAGCGGATATCGGAGTCGTTCGCTGCCTCGACGCCGATCAGCACATGTCGTAGTCCTACCTGGCGTAGGTCTGTCAGCAACTCCTCGTCGAGTTCGTCCACCCGGCATTCGATGGAGAATCGAATATCCAGCCGGGATGCTCGGAGTAACGCAATGAAGATCCGGGCCCGATCTACCCCGCGCCCGTCTCCGCCGAGAAAGTCGTCATCGACGATGCTGACCGCAGTGATGCCCATATTATTCAGTTGAACCAGCTCGCGGACTATATTCTCGGCAGATCGGTGTCGCCACCGTGGCAGCGAATGGTAGCGGTTGCCATAGTTTCCCGACTGGCAGAAGCTGCAGTGGGCGGCACATCCCCGGCTGGTGGACATCGCGACGTGGCCTACTGGCGGCGTGTCGCCAGTGTGGGCACGGTAAGGGAAGGGCAAGCTGTCGAGGTCCTCGACAGGCGGTCGGGGCCCGGTCTGGTGTAGTTGCCTGTCGCGGCGGATCACCAACCCTGGAACGCCTTCGAGTGGACTGCCCGACATCAGGCTGCCCCAGAGATCCTGAATGGTGATGTCTGCCTCGTCATGAGCCTACTGACCTGGCTCGGCATGGGAATGGCGCACTCGTCGATCACCTGAACATCGGCACCGACCGTACGCAAAGAAGCGGCCACCGAGCGCAGTCCAAGACTTTCCGCGCTCAGGTAGGTCCCGTGGTCGTAAGCGGGTGCCATGAGCACCGCGCGGGGTCCGCGCCGCACGCTCATGGTGGCCTCCGCGAGCAGGTCCATATGCGACAGTGTGTCAGGCGTGTGAGGTGACTCCAAAGTCATCTTTGCTCTACTGTGAATTGTGCAGACTTTCGCATTGCGGACAGCGGCCCACGAGGAACCCGTCGCGTCGTCTCCCGTCGCGCCGCTTTCTCGGCTAGATGTGGACTGCGCGGTCGGGGTGAATCTAGCACCTTGTGCGTCTAATGTCCGTAATCCGGGTGGTGTGTCGGATCATCAGAGACGGGCACGGGTGCGGCGGCAGACATGGCGAGGCCCGGAGAGCTGTCCTGTCTCCGGGCCTCTGGGCTGCCACCCATTTGCTGTCGCCAGCACGTTTAAAGGGACGGATCACTCTTCATGACGCTGGGTTTTGCCCTTAAACTATCGCGCCACGTGGAGGCGCGAGCTGGAATCGAACCAGCATCCAGTTGTCCCTGTCCGTCCCTTCTCGACCTGGCGACCGGTGGCGAATGCTGAGCGTGGAGCGAGAGTCTGAGATGTCAGGCGACTGCCTCTGCCAGTTGGGCTACCCCGGTGCGGTCTGGTACCGGGGGCGGGACTCGAACCCGCACTGGGACCGCTTTGTCAGCTTCTGCGTCAGCTTCAGCTTGGTGCTCCTTCGCCCTCACCCGGGTGGGAACCCGGACTTCGGGCATCCCCCGGGGCTCATTCCGGGAGAGACTGTGAGGGTATCGCGACAGCCGGTCTACGACCCTCCGAAGAGGTAGCCGAAGACCGCGTCGCCGATCCGCTGGTCGGTGACCTCGGCGCCGTTTGCCTCCTCGCGGGCGAACTTGACCGCCGTCTGCAGGGTGGCGATCCGGTCCAGCAACTCGTTGACCCGACGGGCCGGCAGCGCCCCGGAGAACTTCACGGTCGTCCAGTAGCCGACCGGGACGTCCTCGTAGTAGACCTCGACCTGCGCCGGGTGCTTCTCGGTCGCTTCGGCCTTGACGTGGTTGCGGGGCACCTTCTTCGTCTTGACCGTCCGCACCGGCTCGGTACGCCACGAGTCGGTCGACTCGTCACGGCTCCACGATTCGGCGGCGTCCAGCACCGGCAGCTTCTTGACGAAGGTGTGCAGGTCGACCAGCTGCTTCTCCAGGAACAGCAGATACGACACCGGCGCGGCGGCGACGAGGGTCCGGCCGTCGACCACCACATCGGCGGTGGCCCGGGTGTTCGCCCAGTCCTTGGTCGCGGTCACGTCGAACAGCCGGGTCAGCGTCTTCGCCACGTCCCGCATGACCTGCTCGGCGTGCACCTGCACCCGGGTCGACTCGGGCGGGAACTGCTCGCCCTCCTCGTCCTTGGGCTGGTAGGTGCGGGAGATGCCGGACAGCAGCGGCTGCTTCTGCACCGCGTGGTGCGCCTCGGTCAACTCCGCGAAGGACTTGCTCTTGACGCCCTTCTCCACCGCGATGATCTGGTTCAGCTTGGTCACGGCGATCATGATCGCAGGCGCTGTCAAACCGGTCGAGCCGATATCGCACCACCGCCCGCTTCCGGTTCCCGGCGGTGGCGGACCAGCGGCACCAGTGCAGGTGGGAAGGGTGTCCCAGGCGTACCTGCATGGCGGATTGCATCGATCATCGTCACATGCTTGAATTCGGCTCAGTCGCATCGGGAGCAGTGCGAGTGGCTCGACCCGAGTCGAGAGGGCAGCCAGGTGGTTCGCCGCCCGGCATCGGGCAATCCTCTCCGCAGTCAGGTCATCCGTCCCGGGTCGCACCGTGCCTTGTGGCCTGCTGGCCGCTGGCGACGTTCTCCCCCCAGTTCCGCGAGCCGGTGGCGAACGCGTACCCGTCGTTGCGACCTGGCGGATTCGCTCAACCGAAGGAGTTCGTAGATGTTGCACCGACTCGGCGCACTACTGGCCGCCACGACCATCACCCTCGCCGGCTGGGCCGGCGCCGCCCAGGCGCAGGTCGTCACCCCGTCCCCGGGTCCGACTCCGACCGTGGCGTGCCCGCCTGTGCTGCCGCTCACCGGTATGGTGACCGGGACGACTCAGACCAGCGTGACGGTCACGTACTCGATGATGTTGGTTGGTCCACCGTGTGGCTACACCCTGCCGATCACGGTGACCCTGTTCGCCAGCCGGGCCGACGCCCAGCAGTGGCGCGACCCGGTCGCGGCGGCGGTCTCCGGCCCGCAACGCTACGGTGACGTCACCCTCGACGGGCTGGTTCCGGACACCGAGTACTGGTTCCGGTTCAGCGACGGCGAGGGCCGGCGGGACGTCTACACAGTGGGGGGACCTGCCCGGACCCTGCCGGTGGCCGGCTGCGTCGCGTCCGCCGTGGTGGATGCCGCGTGGGCCGGCGGGTTCGTCGGCACCGTCACCGTCCGCAACATCGGTACGGAGCCGATCCACGGCTGGCGGGTGTCCTGGCAGTGGCCGGGCGACGAGCGTATCCAGGCCGTCTGGGGTGGGGAAGCGGGCGGCGACGGCGCATCCGTCGTCGTGCGTAACGCCGCCTACAACGGCACGGTCGCGCCGGACGGTACGGTGACCTTCGGCTTGGTGGTGGCGACCAGCCGCTCCGCCGTGGCCCTCACACCGGCCTGTTCGGCATAGGCAGCCTGCGGCCGACGACTTCTTCCCATCCTCCTAGGATGCAGTACGGGTGGTGCGCCGGCTCACCCGAACCGCGCCCTTCCCACCGATCTGTTCGGCGAAGTGGCAGCCCGGAAGCGGGGGTGCCCGAGGAGCGATCCTCGGACACCCCTCGCCGGATCAGGGCTTGCTACGCGGGGAGTCCGGGCCCAGCGTGTCGATGAACTCGTGTGTCCCGGTCAGCTCGCTGGTCATCCGGGCCTGCTTGGCCTGGGCGGCCATCGCCTCGGTGACCACGTCGGCCGACACGCCGGTCTGCTCCGCCGCCTCGACGACCTTGCCGTACGCCTGCTCGGCCAGCGTCAACGCCCGCCGGTAGTCGTGCGCGGACAGCGCCCGCTGCGCCGCGCCGAGGAGCAGATCGGCCTGCCGCAGCTTGCCGTGGGCCCGGCCGGGCCGGTCCCCGTCCAGCACCGCCCCGGCCAACTGGTTGGCCGCGTCGTTGTAGGCGGCCGTGAGGAACCGGTCGCTGTTGTCCCGGTCGAACTGGCTGAAGTCCCAGTTCAGGTCGATGTAGCTCATCATCGAGTTGACCTGGTCGCCGGACCAGGCGAAGAAGAACTCGTCGGCCGGGCCGTAGTCGACACCGGTCTCACTGTCGTAGCCGTCGTGCGGGTGGCTCATGCCCAGGTGGTGGCCGACCTCATGGATCAGGGTGGTGGTCAGCCCGTAGCCCGCCGCCACGATGTCCGGGGAGACGAACGCGAAGACGTACGACTGCGTACCGTCGGTGTAATTGTCGTCGGCGAAGCCCAACGCCGGCACCGGGGTCCCGGCCGGCAGCGCGTAGCTGAAGATCGGCATCTCGTAGTCGACCCGGTCCCGGTCGTCGAGCACCCGGTCGAGTTCGAAGGTGTTCTGCAGATAGAAGTTGGCGAACGGTTCGTAGCCCAACTCCGGGTAGCAGGACTCGTCATCGTCCATCAGCGCGAAGTAGCAGCGCCGCGCCTCACCCTCGAACGGCAGATCCTGACTGTCGTAGTCGAGCACGTTGCGCCAGCGCAGCTCCTTGAGCTCCCGCTGCAGCAGCTGTTCGTCGACATAGGTGGCGGATGCGTCGACGCCGCTCCATCCCTCGTAGACATTGCTGTCCAGGTTGATCGACTCCGGCGGGGTGGCGGTCGGTAGCTCCGCCGGGTACAGCGGCGAGGTGGTGAACAGCAGGTTCAGCGCCACGTACCGGGTGATCAGGCCAAGGTCGCTGGCGAGCGCGGCGGGGGAGCGGTAGCCGTTGGCCGCGTACTCCCAGACCGGCGGCATCCGGTAGTCCTCGACGCCGTTGCCGTCCAGGTCCGGGTCGTCGACGTTCCAGTTCTCCGTCCACGACTCGGGGCCGGCGGACAGGTCGTGGAACCAGATCCGGCGGGTGGAGCCGAGCCCGTTCTCCTCATCGTCGGCGGTGGTGCCACCCCACGCGGAGATCTTGCGACTGTCCCGCTCGGCGCCGAAGTTGTAGCCGGTGTCCGGGTCGGGTTCGTTCGTCTTGGTGTAGACGTGGAACTTGAAGTCCGAGCGGCCGAACCAGTTGATGAAGAAGATGGTGTTCCGCCGGGTGTCGACGCCCGCGGGAGGGTTGAGCGCCAGCCAGCGTTCCACGCTCGGCGCGTCGATGTGGTGGTTGTCGGTGATCGTGGTGACCTTGCCGGTCTGCTCGTTGTAGAGATCCTGGTACACGGTGAGCGGAGCCGGCGTCGCCAGGCGGGTGAGCTCACGGAAGAACCGGTCGGTGTACCGCCGGTCCGCGTACTTGAGGTGGTAGTCGTAGGTGTATGTCAGGCCGAGCTTCTCCACCTCGTCGTACCACAGCCGGGAACGGACCACCGGCTCGTAGCGCTTCGGCAACTCGTCGAGGTACGCCGACCGTTTCACCTGGGCCTGGCTGTAGCCGAGGAAGACCACGTTGACCGGGACCTTCTCGGTGAGCTTCGGCGAGCCGCCCGGATCGAGATTGGCAAAGCGTGGCCCGGCCGCCTGGCTGGCCGGTGCCACGGAAATGATCATCAGCAGGGCGGCGACGGCCGCTAGCAGGGTTGCCGCTGTGGACCTCGGCGCTGACCTTGTCGACATCCGTTTCCCTTCGTTGGCGATCGGTGGCCGCCGGTCCGGCCGCCCACCCGACGCGGCGGGCGCGCCTCGCCCTCCGCTGTGGACACGGTGTCATCGATCATTGGCGCTGTAAATCGGCCGACGGGGGAAGTTGGCGGACGACCGCCCGGGCGGCCGCCGCGACGGTTGAACCGGTTGGCGGCCACAGCCGTATCCCGGGTTGACGGCGGGTGGTCCGCCGCCGACGCTGACGCAGGAGGCGACGTTGGGCGAGCGGGAACGCGGCTATCGGCGGGTCACGATGCTCACCGGTGGGCTCGCCGCGGTGAGCATCGCCGGGACGCTCGGCGTCGCCGTGGCGGCACACGCCGAACACACCGCGGAGCAGGACACCTATGTGCCGACCAGCCCGGGTGAGGTCGTTCCCGGCGCCGTCGACGACCCGCAGCCGGGCAGCGACGGGCAGGCGACCACACCCGAGAATGCACCGGCGGATCAGCCGGCCGGCGATCCGGCCGTGGCTGATCCCGACCCGGTCGATCCGGCTCCGGCGGCGGAGTTCCCGCCGGTGACCGACGGCGGCGACGAACCCGGCCAGGCCACCTCCGGCGGGTCGTGACCCGATGCCGCTGCTGGAGACCCTGCCGGTGGGCGAGGACTGCGTCCAGTGGCAGGTGTGGGGGACTCTGGCCAGGGTGGTGGTGACCGATCCGACGGCGACGTCGGCGGCACGAACCATCGTGGAGGACGTACTGGCCGCCGTCGACGGTGCCTGTAGCCGATTCCGACCCGACTCCGAGCTGGTCCGGGCGTGCCGATCCGGCGGTACGCCGGTGCCGGTCAGCCCGCTGCTGGCCGGCCTGGTATCGGTCGCCTTGCGGGCGGCCAGTGAAACCGACGGGGACGTCGATCCGACGGTGGGCGCCGCGATGTGCCGGCTCGGCTACGACGAGGACCTGCGGTGGGTGACGCTGAACGGCCGTCCGGGGATCGCCACCGACGCCCCGGTGCCGATGATCGACTGGCGGCAGGTCCGCCTGGACGGCTCCGAGCTGACCGTGCCCGACGGCGTACAGCTGGACCTCGGTGCCACCGCCAAGGCGTGGGCGGCCGACCGCTGCGCACGTGACGTGGCCCGGCGGTGCGGGGTCGGTGCGCTGGTGGCCCTGGGCGGGGACATCGCCACCGCCGGTCCCGCCCCGGACGGCGGCTGGCGGATCCGGGTGCAGGACACGCCGGGTGACCCGTACTGCGTGGTCAGCTTGCCGGCTGGTGGGGCGCTGGCCACGTCGAGCACGGTCAGCCGGCAGTGGACCGCCGGGGACGCGACCATGCACCACATCGTCGATCCGCGTACCGCGCTGCCGGCCGCGCGGCGGTGGCGCAGCGTTTCCGTGGCCGCGTTCAGCTGCGTACGGGCCAACACGTTGAGTACGGCGGCGCTGGTACGCGGCGCGGCGGCCCCCGGTTGGTTGGCCGGTGTCGGCGCTCCGGCCCGGTTGGTGGCGGTGGGCGGTGCGGTGCGGACTGTCGGAGGCTGGTCGGCGAAGGAGGAGGCGCAGCGGTGACGGAAGCTGGGTGGTTCGTCGCGCGCGGTACCGGGGTGATGGCACTCATCCTGCTGTCGGTGGTGGTGGTGCTCGGTGTGGGCAGCCGGTCCGGACGGCCGGCGTTCGGCCTGCCCCGGTTCGCGGTCAATTTGGTGCACCGCAACGCGGCGCTGCTGGCGATCGCGTTGCTCGTCGTGCACATCGTCACGCTGTTGTTCGACCCGTACGCCAAACTGCGGGTGTACGACCTGTTCGTTCCGTTCGGTGCCGAGTATCGGCCGCTGTACATGGGCCTGGGCACGCTGGCCAGCGACGTGATGCTGATTCTGGTGGTGACCAGCCTGCTGCGCCGGTATACCGGGATCCGGCTGTGGCGGGCGCTGCACTGGCTGGCGTACGCCTCCTGGCCGGCGGCGTTCGGTCACTCGATCGGCACCGGTACCGATGCCGGCGAGGTCTGGATGTTGGCGGTCGCAGCCGGTTGCCTGCTCGCGGTGCTCGCCGCGCTCGGGTGGCGGGTGATGCTGTGGCTGCGACCTCGTCCCCGGCAGGCCGCTGCCGGGGCGGCAAGCCGTGGTCGGCCGCCGGAGCTCGCCGCCGGCGCGGTGGGGCGGGCGCGGACAGGGGAGGCCGCCGACGGTTCGTCGCCGCTCCGTCAGGCGTGGGAGACGGCGGGCGACACCAGGGTACGGCCGGGGCAGGACTGGTCCTACCCGGGCGCTCCGGTTGGGTGGGGATACGACGCGGCTCCGGTGACCGGCGGATACGGTGCGGCTCCGGTGGCGACGCAACAGCCCAGCTATGCGACGAGCCCCAGCCTGTTGGACATGTACCGTAAGCCGACGCCCGGCCATCAGCCGGCAGAGACCGCCGGCCCGAGCGAGCAACCGTTCCCGTCGACCCCCGCCAAGCAGACCTATCCGCCCGAGCGCCCGGCGTACGTCGGCGGTCAGCCCGACTACAGCCGTCAGCCGGACTACGGCGGTCAGCCCGACTACAGCCGTCAGCCGGACTACTCCGGTCAGCCCGACTACAGCCGTCAGCCGGACTACTCCGGTCAGCCCGACTACAGCCGTCAGCCGGACTACGGCGGTCAGCCGGACTACACGACGCAGCCGGACTACCGTGGCTGGTCGGACGACGGCGGGCCGGCGTACTCCGCTGCGGCCTCGGCGGTCGGGCCGGCCTGGTCGGAGGAGGACCGGTACCAACCGGCCGCCGAGTACGTCGCCATGTATGGCGGCGGCTACCAGGCCGCCGATCCTGGTGACGGGTACGCCCAGCCGGTGGATCCGGTTGATCCCTACGGTGCGCCGTCGGCCGACACGGGCGGGCAGCCATGGCCCGCCGGGGGTGACCACCGACGCTTCGACGAACCCAGCGGCTATCGTGGTGACCCACAAGCGGTCTCCTCAGGGTGGCGCCGTTAGGGAGTGACGACAGGTGAACGATCCGGACAGTGCGCGGCTGCAGATCGACTGGGCCCGCTGTGACGGGCGCGGGCTCTGTATCGAGTTCCTGCCGGAGCTGCTGACCCGGGACGACTGGGGTTTTCCGGTCTCCCGGGACGGCAGCCGGGAGCCGATCGTGCCGCAGGAGCTGCGCCGGCACGCCGACCGCGCCGTAGCGAACTGCCCGGAGCTGGCACTGCGTCTGCTTCCGGGGTAGCGGGCGTCGCGTCGTCGCTGATCTGTCGCGGGGTGACCACTAGCATGGTCAGGCATCGCCGATCTCGGCGCAGTGCGGTGGACAGCGACGTGGTGGACAGATGTTGACGAACGACGACGGCACCCGGCGGACCTGGCTGCGCCCGGTCCTGAGTTCCACGGAGCATGCCGCAGGCCGGCAACGTGGTGAACTGTTCGAGCGTTCGGGTTGGGTCATCCAACCGGACAGGCGGCTCGGGCAGGTGCTGGCTGGGCGCCCACCAGGGGTGACCACCCGCCAGTGGAGTGTCGCGACCCGGTCCCGGCTGGACTTCGTGGTGTGTGGCGTGCCGGACTACCATCCGGCGTTTGTTGTGGTGTTCGTCGATCCGGCCGCACGGTCGCCGCAGCAACTGCGGGACGAGCGGATGACGGACGCGGTGTGCGAGGCGGTCGGCCTGGAGTTGCTGCGGATCGAGTCAAGTGCCCTGTCCATGGCCAGGTCCGGTCGGCGGGTGGTGGAGTACCTTCTCGACGCGCGCGCCTTCCAGCGGATCGGTGGCGGGGGTTCCGCTGCGGACACCGCTGGGTCGGTCAGCTACCGGGACATCATCGGTCGGCTCCCGGACGGTCGCACCGGGTATGTCAACGATCTGGGCGCGGTTGCCCGGACCCGGGCGGTGGAAGCCTTCGTCAGCCGGCAGTTGACCGATCCGCTGCTGCGCAGCCTGCACGTACGGTGGAACGACGGTTGCGCCGAGGGATGGGCGTGGCTCGCGGTCCGCGACGGCCAGTTCTTGTTCGAGCGGGTGCGGATCTGGCCGCATCGGCTGCAGTGCGGGATAGCTCCCGAGCGATTCGCCGAGGATCTTGCCGCAGCCGGGGTAGGCGAGTGGTTGAAGATGCTTGAGGTGGGCGAGCCGCAGCTGCGCCAGCGTCGTGACCTGAACGACGAGCTTGGCGAGTTGCGATCACGTCGCGCCGAGATGAGTGGCGTTTTCGCGTTTGATCATGTGTCGTTCAGCTGATTGGACCAGGTTGACCGTGGCGGCCGATCCAGTCCGCCACGATCCGCCCAGCCGGATCCTATGGTCCGCGTGACCTGCGGATCCTCAGGGCAGTGGCACTCGTTCGGATCGGTTGGCGCCGGCGGATGATCCGCCCTGCCGCCGGGCCCGCATTTGGCCCGGCTGTGCCGCCGGCGCCGATACCTGTCCGGGTGGAACCTTGCCTGCACCTGTACTCGGGAATGTGCCCGACGGTGCGCTCAGCCCTTGTGGTAGGCGTTGATCACGTTCGCCGGGATGCGGCCTCGTTCGGAGACCGCGTAGCCGTTCTTGGCGGCCCATTCGCGGATTGCCCGGTTCTGCTCGCGGTCGGAGCGGGCCGGCGGGGCGGTGAAGCCGGCCCGGCCGCCTCGTCCAGCTGCGGTGCTGCGGCTGACCCTGGAGCCGGCAGCGATGTACGCGTCCAGGGCTTTCCGCAGCTTGCCGGCGTTCTTCTCGGACAGATCAATGGTGTAACTGACACCGTCCAGCGAGAACTCCACCGTCCGATCGGCCTCGCTGCCGTCCAGGTCGTCGGTCAGGAGAGTAATAACTTTCTTGGCCACAGATGCTCACTCCTCGGGATACGGCCGTGTTCGGAATTGAGTCTGACGCATTGGCGTGCCATTCCGCAACACTTCGGCCATTGTCAGTGGTCGGTGGGCGGCACTGGCCGGGTCCGGATCTCCTTCCCGGCGCCATTTGCGGCAGGCCAGGGCCGGTCCAAGGAGTCAATCGTGGTGTCGGGAACGTCAATGCGCGAGAACCTGCTGTACCTTGATCCTCCGGCGCGGGCCCGCCGGAGGGCGTCGACGTGGGATGCCCCACATTCCATTACCGCCTGGACAGCATACCTCTAGCATAGAGGTGCAGTGATGATCGCCTGGTTCAGGCGACGGCCGCCGTGAGCGGTGAGCGTCCGGTTCGGATGCTCCACAACTGCCGTTTGATGGATGTGGGTGCCGGTCTCGGCGTTGAGCCGAGGCCGGCGCTCATACGCGTCGCACTCAGACCGAGATCACCCAGACCAAAGAGCAAGCGGCCCCGCTGACCTGGTCAGCGGGGCCGCTTCGGGCTGTTGGCGCGGTCGTTCGTCAGGCCAACCAGCCGTTCTGCCGCACGATCGGCAGGCTGTGCCACCAGCCGGCGAGGCTGTAGCGCAGGCCGGCGCCGGTGGCCGCCAGGCCGAGTAGCACCAGGCCGTACACCAGGTGGTCGTCGAGGAACGGGTTGTTTGCGAGCGGCAGGGCAGCCAGCCACATCAGAGTCAGTAGCAGCGTGCCGGAGATCGCCGCGATCCACATTCCGATTCCCAGGATCAGCGCGACACCGATGCCGAGCAGCCCGGCCATGAACAACCAGTCCGCCCAGGCCTGGCCGGCCATGCCGCCGAAGAATCCGCTGAAGGGTCCTTCGACGTTGCTGAGAAAGCCGGTCGTCGGCGACCCGCCGTTGATCCAGGCGCGCTCGCTCGGGGTCGCCTTGCCCAGGCCGAGGAGCTTGTCGAGGAACGCCCAGAGGAAGACGAAGCCAAGCGCCACCCTGGTCACTGCCCAGATCGCCGTACCGAACCGTCGAGCCGTCGTCATCGTGCTCTGCTGATCCAGCCCGCCGACCTTGGCGGACGCCGGGTGAGTAGTACGTGTCATCTCGATCCCTCCCCTGTCTGCCGGTGCCTGTCGCGGTCCTTCCGGCACCTCAAGAATCAGGGGGTCGAGGCCGGCCGGGTCAGGGCCAGAAGTCCCGGTTGTCGGTGCCGGAGGTCGCCTCTCAGACGTGGGCCGGGCGGCGCAGCTGCCCATGGGCGTGTTCGAGCAATGTGATGAGAACGTCGGTGCCGGAGCGCCGTTCCCGGGCGTCGCAGAGCATCACCGGCACCTGCGGTGTGATGTTCAGGGCTCGGCGTACGTCGGGCATCGTGTGTGGCGGGACGCCGTCGAAGCAGTTGACGGCGACGATGAACGGCATGCCGCGCCGTTCGAAGTAGTCGATCGAGGGGAAAGAGCCGGTCAGGCGCCGGGTGTCGGCGAGTACCACCGCGCCGAGAGCGCCGACGGCGAGTTCGTCCCAGACGAAGAGGAAACGCTGCTGTCCCGGGGTGCCGAAGATGTAGAGCACCAGCTCCTTTCCGAGCGTGATCCGGCCGAAGTCCATCACCACGGTGGTGGTGGTCTTCGTCTCGACGCCGGTGACGTCGTCGACGCCGAGCCCGATCTCGGTGAGCTGTTCCTCGGTGCGCAGCGGCCCGGTCTCGCTCACCGCGCCGACGAGGGTGCTCTTGCCGACACCAAAACCACCGGCGACGAGGATCTTCACTCCGATCGGGGCGACCGTCTCGGACACTGACGGGTCAAGGTGCTCGTAATCCATTGTTTGACCACCTCGAACACGCTGTCGTCAGGTCCGGTCGACGCCGACGGGGGATCCCGCATTTGCGCCATCGCGTGCTCGAGCGGGTCACGAGCATCACCCGGACGGTGCTCAGCGGCAAAATCCGGGAAAGTGGCCGTTTCAGCCACCGACGACGGTACGTGGCAGTGACAAAGGATAGCCAGGCGCTTCGGGCCCGGTGCAGCCGTGCCCGTCGACGGCGTTCACCGCCATCTTCTGGGCGAGATGTCCGGCGGCGACGATGCTGGCCTGTGCCGCCGGCAGTGGCGCGGGTCGCGGTGTGCCGGTGCTGTGCTGCCAGTCTTCGGCTGACGGGTCTTCGTCGGCCGGCGTGAGGTGGGCGGCTCCGTTGCCGGCGGACCGGGCCATTCTGGCGCTTGGCGGGTCGGTTGTCGCCAGCAGCACCAGCAACGCGTAGGCGGTCTCCTCGGCGGTGCCGTACCGCAGCCCCCACGCCCCGCCGGGACGCTGGGTGCGCAGCACCCAGTCGACCGCCCGTAGCACCGCGGCCGAGGCCCGCGCCCCGACTCCGGCGTCGTGCAGGGCGAGGGCGCAGGCGGCGGTCGTGAAGTGCGGTGAGGTGTGTCGTCGATCGTGCCAGGATCCGTCCGGTCGTTGCCGGTCGCATAGCCAGGCGCTGATCCTGCCGCGGGCAGCGGTCACCTCGTAGTAGCGCCGTCCGTCGCCGGCCGCGCCGAGGGCGTCGAGCAGACGGGCGGCGGTGACTGGCGTGTCGTGCCCGGCCGGGACGGTGACGCCGCCGCCGCTGAGGTCGAGTAGTACGCCCTGGTCGGTCGGCTGGCCGAGCAACGCCAGCGTGTGGATCACCAGTGCGATGGTTTCGGTCCGCTGTGCCGATGCGGGGGCGGCTCCCGCCGGTGCGAGCGCGGCCCGCAGGGAGTCGATCAGGTCCGGGGACACCAGGAGCGAGATGTCCGCCCGCAGCAGGGTCGCCAGGGCCGAGGCCTGGTCGTGGACGGTGGTGGCGGCAGGGTCCGCCCGTACCACGACGGGGGCGGTCCGGTGCCGACCGCTGAGTTCGTCGGTGAGTTCTTGTGCGGACTGTTTCCAGCGGCTCGGCGGCCGGGCCCCTGGCCCGGCCCAACCGATCTCCGCTGCCCGGACTTCCGACCGGGTCCAACCTTCGGTGACGGTCACGAGTTGCCCCAGAAGTCGGCGATCCGGTGGAATCCGCTGTTGAAACCGAGTTGGCGGGCCAGATAGCTGGCCTGGTTCGGGCACCGGACCTCCAGCGGCCGCAGCAACTCTCGGCAGCGGTCAACCAGATGTCCGACTTGTTCTTCCACTCTGCTGCGGTCCGCGGTCAGCAGCGCGTCGAAGTCTCCCCGGCCACTGCCCCGGCTGGCGGAGGTGAGGTCATCGACCAACCTCAGGACCCGCTGTGCCTCCCGGGAGACCGTGATGAGTTCGTTCAGGTGGGCCAGAGCTGAGCTGTCGCCGAGGCGAAGCCAGTGGGTCAGGTGCACGAACGTCGAACCCAGGGAGTCGGCGTTGTCGAGATACTCGCGTAATGTCGGCCGGCTCGCACCGGGCCGGGCGCGGTCGGCGGACATCCACCGCCATTCGCGGCCGATCGCGTTGAGCGTCCGTTCCAATTCGGCCCGCCAACCGTCGCGTCGTGCGGCGAAGCCCGGTGTCGGCAGGAGTTGCGCGAGAAGGTCGGCGAGGAACCGGCCGAGTTCGTCGTGCTCTCCGGCGGGCACCCCGTGGGCCACCGCCCGGCAACGGTCGATGAGGATTTCGACGTCGGCCTCGCTGCCGGCCCGATGGTGCACGCTCCAGCGCAGCGCGCGGACCCAGACCGCAGCCCGGTTGGTCAGCCGCAGTTGTTCCGGGGTGCACCAGGGTGCGCTGAACGCCGATGCCAGTGACACGGCGGCGAAGAAGGCCGGATCGAACGGCTTGACGGGGAACAGTTCGGGGTAGGCGCTGGTGTACTCCGCCAGGTCGCGCTGGCCGGTGGTGGCGATCGCGCAGATGCGTCCGTGTTCGGCGGCGACCTGCAGGTTCTCGCCGGCGGAGGTGGCGACGGTTCGCATCAGCGGGTCCCGATGATGGCGACGGCGCCATCTCGGGTCCCGGCGGCGACGGCGCCATCTCGGGTCCGGCCCGGTCCACCGGGGGGTGGGACGGTGGCAGCGGCTGACGGGAGGTTGGACGATGTTGTGCGGGGTGCCGCGCCGATCACTCGATCTCCTGCATGTCTGTCTCGTTCTGTCACCTGACTGCAGGGTCAACCCGGCCGGGCGGTGACTTATCGGAAGCAAAAGATGACTTTCGGCTGATCATGCCACGATGATTACATTTAATCTAGCTGCATAGATGTTAAGTTCCTTTGCTACTCGGGCAGTCGGGGCGGTACCTGTGGTGACCGCCGGGGTGGGTCTCAGGGGGGCGGGTACGGGCTCCGGTGGTGCCGCGGCAGGCTGGGGCGAGCGTCCTTTTCGGAGCAAGGGCCTGCTTGGTGGTTCTCTGTACCAAGGGGTAGCTTTGCTGCGGATATCGTCAGGCGTCTTGGCGGCCGGTGACCTCGACGGGGCTGGGTCCTGCGCCGTGCGACGTCCGCAGCCATGGAGGTTCGACAAGCGGTGAGTTCATACACCATAACGATCGCCCCGGACGATGAATCCCGGGCGACGACGACGTTGCGGGTCGAGGTGACCGGTGCCGGTGCCCGGATCACCGAGCTGCTGGTCCGCGCCGGCACCGGCGCGGGCCTCACACCGGGGCAGCTTCCCTCGGTCAATGTCGAGCAACTGCTCCGTTCCATCGTCGGCCAACCGGACAGTCCGGCGATCGAGCCGGACGAGCCGGCGGTCGAGGCCCATCCCGCGCCGGTCGCGCTGACCTCTACTGCGGACCATCCGGCGGTGCCCGACTCGGCGGTGCCCGAGGCCACGACCCGCGTGGCGAAGAAGACCACGGCGGTACGCGCGACGGCCCCCGCCCGTACCCGCGGCGCCACCACACGCAAACACGCGCGGCAGAAGACGGCGACCGCCCAGAAGCCCGCGCGGCAGAAGACGGCGACCGCCCAGAAGCCCGCGCGGCAGAAGACCGCCCAGGAGAAGACGGTGGCCGCCCGCCAGCCCACTGGCGCCCGTAAGGCCACTGGCGCCCGTAAGGCCACTGGCGGCCGTAAGGCCACGCCAGCGAAACGCGCCGACGGCGCCGGGCGCACCACCCAACCGGCCACCGCCCGCAGCTACCGGCGGGCACCGCAGGACCTCGGCGCCGTCTTCGACCGGATGGGCAGCGTCGGCGCCGTCGCCACGCACTTCGCCGTGCCTCGACACACCGCGCAGAGTTGGGTACGGACGTTGCGCCGTCGCCAGGAGGCCGCCTCGGCCTGACGGCCCAGCGAGCGTGGGTGTGTGTGGCGCGACCGGGCCGCACCCACCCACGGCGACATTCGGTGTCACCAGGCCACCATCATCCGTGCGATCCAGGTTGGTGTGGTAGATGTGCACGGGTGACCGAGCCGCCAGCGCACGACCCGACCAGCGCGATGACCCCGACCGGACCGGGCGGTGCCCGGGCGACCGAGGAACGCGAGGTCGGGCCGCCAGCGGGCAAACCGACCTGGCACGGGTTGCTGGAGCTGATCGCGCTCAGCGGTCTCGGTGTGGCCCAGCCGCTGCTCGACGTGATCGGCCGTAGCCCGGATTTCTTCTTCTTCCACGGTGCCGGAGTCGTGGCGGTGCTGGCCCTGGTCGCGATCGTCGTGTTGGTGCCACCGACGCTGCTGTGGGGCGTCGAGCTGCTTGCCGGGCTGGTGGCCGGGGCGGTCGCCCGCCGGTGGACCCACCTGGTGCTGCTTGGCGGTCTGGCCACGTTGTTGGCGGTGCAGGTAGGCAAGTCCCTGACCGATACCCGGGGTCCGCTGCTGATGGTCGTCGCGGCCGTGGCGGCGGTGGCCGCGGTCGCGGGGTACGCCCGGTTCGCGGTGACCCGCCAGGTGCTGCGGGTGGCGGCCGTCGGTCCGCTGGTGTTCGTCCTGCTGTTCGTCTTCGCGTCGCCGTCGTCCGCGGTGTTCCTCGGCCGCGGCGCGGCGGAGATGCCGGTACGCAGTACCGGTCCGCATCCACCGGTGGTCGTCATCATTCTCGACGAGTTCCCGTTGCTGTCGTTGCTCGACGAGCAGGGCGAACTCGACGCCGACCGGGTGCCGAACTTCGCCAACCTGGCGGCTGGCTCGACGTGGTACCGCAATGCCACGACGGTCAGCGGCAAGACGACCTCGGCGGTACCGGCGATGCTGACCGGACGGTACCCCGCCGGGGCGGTGACCCCGCACTACTCGCAGTATCCGGAGAACCTGTTCACCCTGCTCGGTCCGGAGTACGAGATCGAGGCCTGGGAGAACGTCACCCAGTTGTGCCCGCCGGAGCACTGCCGGGGGCGTCCCGGCCAGGCCCGGGGCAGCCTGCAGGTGATGCTGCGGGAGACCGCCGGGCTGTACGGCCAGCTGATCTCGCCGACCGACTCGTTGGAGGATCCGACCGCCAGTTTCCGGGAACCTACGGTGGCTGACGAGGTCCGCGCCAACGACAAGGACCCGCAGGCCGGACCGGATTTCCGGATGAGCCGGCTGACGGAGAACCAGCCGGCGAGGTTCACCGAGTTCCTCGGCTCGTTGCAGCCCAAGGAGACCCCGACGTTCTGCTTCCTGCATCTGCTGATGCCGCATTCGCCGTGGACGTACCTGCCGAGTGGGATGCGCTACCACGGACCGAGCGGGTTGCCCTTCGACGGCACCTGGTGGTCCAGACTCGCCCATCAGCGGCACATCGAGCAGGTCGGCTACACCGATCTGCTGATCGGTGAGGCGATGCGTACGCTGCGCGGCAGTGGCCTCTACGACGACGCGTTGATCGTGGTGACCTCCGACCACGGGGTCAGCTTCAGCCAGGATGTCTCGGGCCGTGAGATGGACCCGGAGTTCAGGGCGGCCCCCGAGCTCGCCTGGGTGCCGCTGTTCGTCAAGGAGCCTGGCCAGCGGGTTGGTCGGATCGACGACCGCAACTGGGAGCATGTGGATCTGCTGCCGACTGTCGCCGATCACGCCGGGGTGGCGGTGCCGTGGCGTACCGATGGGATCTCCGCGACGGGCGAGCCACGCGAGACCACCGACAAGCGGTTCGACGATCAGCCCGGGGAGCCGATGACGGTGGACGGCCCTTTGCATTTCGCCTCGGTACGCGCGGGCAGTGGGGCGCACCCGGTGTGGCCGTTGTTGCCGGCGGCCGACCTGATCGGTACGGCGGTCGCCGATCTGACGGTGACCGGGGTCGGGCCGACGGCGACGGTGGCGAATCTGGCCGCGTTCGGCGATGTCCAGGCCGAGCGGGGGCTGCTGCCGGCGTTGGTGCACGGCGCACTGCCGGACGTGGTGCCGGACGGGGCGCCGATCGCGATCGCCGTCAACGGTACGGTCGGCACCGTGGTGCAGGCGGCCCGCGACGGCGAGGGACGGCTGCGCTTCGTCGGGCTGATCCCGGACGAGGACCTGTTCGTGCCCGGTGCGAACGAACTGGAGCTGTTCCTGGTCGCCGACGACGGCGGGGCCGTGACCGCCCAGCGGATGCCGACTGGCTGACCCCGCAGAAGCAAAGGACGCCGCAGGCGGTGCCGGCCGGTGTGGATTTGGACGCCGGGGGCGTGCCTGGCCGGCTGGACGGGTATGACCATCCGGACAGCAGGAAACGGGTTCGACGCCCGGACGAAGGAGGCGACCATGGTCGGCAGGATGATCAAGCGTTGGGCGGTCGTGGCGATCGCGGTGCCGTTGGCGGCGGCCGGTGCGCGCAAGCTCAGCTCGGTGGTGGAGTCCCGCCGTGGCCCATCGCGTACCTCGAATCTGCTGCGCCGCGCAGGCGACACGCTGCACCAGAAGAAGAAGGGGCGTCGCGCCTGGCGCTGATCTGCTCCGCGCTCGTTGCGGGAGGTGCCTGGTCCGGGCCGCGCAGGGCGGTTCTGCCGCTCACCCGCCGCTCGGTACGGCGCGCTGCCCGGTGTGGCGGCTCGATCGGGTCGTCGGCCCCGGAGCCGCCGTCGCCGGGCAGCGTCGTTTCGTCCGGTTTCAGCTCGACATGGTCCGCACCCGGCTGGGGTCCGCCCGCGACGCCGGTCAGGTCCGCTCCGACGCTGCCCTGGACCAGGTCGTGGAGCTGCTGTTCGGTCCGCTCTACCATCGTTGGCTGCTGCGCACCGGACCACTGACCGACGAGTACGCCGACAGCATCGTCGACCTGGTCGTCGCCGTCACCCCGCCGTCACCCCGCCGGGGCCCACCGGGTCCACCGGCCCCGCACCGAACGACGACGACATCGGCGGGACCAGCGCTTGAGCCACCCTTGGTGTCCGAGTGATCACCATTCGTAAACATCGATCTTCCTGTTGGTATCGATACCCTCTAATATCTGATCCACCACCGGTGCCGAGCACGGCACCGTCCGGTCTGCTCCCGTGAGCTCGGGGCGACCAATCGGAGGATGGGTGAGCACATGAGCGAATCGTACGAGCGCAGACCGGTGAGTCGGCGCGACGTAGTGCGCGGCGCGGCGGTCGGTGGGATCGCCGCAGCGGCGGCCGTCGGTGGCACGTTCCTCCCGGGATCCGCCGCGGCGGCCGCGCCGGCCGTGGAACCGATGCCCGCGCCCCCCACGCAGCCGGTGCCGGCACCTGCGCCGGCTGCGGCGCTACTCAGTCTCGGCGGCTGGTTGGGCACGGTCATGAAAGTCGCGAACGTCGCCGCGCAGGTGCTGCCCGTCGTCCTCAGCGGGCAGGCGAACAACGAGGTTCCGCCACCCTTCCAGGTCGGGGATCTCCAGTTCGAGTGGATCGGGCTCGACGGCGGCAACATCGACCTGTACGCCAAGAACCCGACCAGCGGGGACATCGGGTTGTCCTACTCGGTCACCAGATCCGGACCAGACACCAATCTGGGCGTCTACCAGCCGATCAGGGCACGTCATCAGTACAAGTGCCAGGCAGACCTCAGCACCTTCGTCGACGGACAGGTCTCCGTGGCGCCGGTGCCGATGATCACCCTCGCGAATGCGGCCGTCGGCCGTACTCTGTGGTGGGCCACCCGAGCATTGTCTCTCGGCGTCGCCGCCACTGTGACCGGTGGCGTCAGGGTGACCGTCACCAAGGACCCGAACGGACTCACCTACAGCGCCTCCATCGAGACGACCGGCCCGCCCAATCCGGTGAGCGTGGAGATCGCGGCAAGCGACAAGGACGGCAACACCGTCAACGCCAAGTGGAGCTCCACGGGTCCCACGGCCGCCCCCAACTCGACCATCGCCGTCCCGCTTCCGACCGGGGTCACCCTCGACCCCGTGGTCGCGTCGCTGCAACTGATCCTCGGATTCGAGGAGTCAGGCTTCCAGCAGCTCACCGCCGAGCGGCTCGGGCGGTTGATCGCCATCTGACGGTCCGCGTGAAGGTGCGCCCGGCCGGCGAGGACGTGGGTGTCCACCACGTCCGGCGCGGCGCGGGCGCACCTTTCAGACGTTTCCGGGGCTGCTCCGCCGGAATCGCGACGAAGACGAGCACCGCCGCTTCGTGTGCGGGTCCGGCTGGTTGAGGACGGGGCCGGCCGGGTTCGGGACGCGATCAGGGCGGGCAACTCCCGGCGGCCTTGCGGCTGGCGATCGTCTCGTCGGCACCGGAGGCGTACTCGACGAGCACGCCGCCGCCCGGATCGAACCGCCAGGTGTCGCCGTCGAGCCGCAGCGAGCTGTTGCCGACGGTGTCGTCGCGGCGCCAGGTGAGGTCGACGGCGGTTTCGTTGACCGGGGTGACTTCCTGGAGTTCGAACTCCACCCCGGCCTGTAGCGGACATGCCTTGTTGGCCTCGACGAACACCTCCTCCGGCACCGACTGCTGGGCTTCGGCGGTCCACAGCTGCCAGGCTCCGGACCAGTCGCCGTTGGCGATCAGGGTGAACTCCTGCTGGGCGGTGCCCAAGGCGTCGGCGACGTTTACCTGGATCGGTTCCTGGGTCGTGCCGGGCCCTGGGGCCGGTGGGGCAGAAGGGTTTCCCGGGGTGCTACCAGGGGCGGTGTTGCAGCCCGTGACCAGCACCAGGACGGCTATCCCGGCGAGTACGCTCGCGGTGCAGCGGCGCATGACACTTCCTCCGTTCGGGGCGCCTCCGGCAGGGGAACGGTGTGGGAGCGCTACCAGAGGTCAGTCTGGCAGCTTAAGCGTCGGATCGACGTTTGTCGACGATCTTGGGTCTACCGCAGGACAAATCTGGCAAATGCTATCGATAGCTGCAAGATCGTGGGTGGGGTCGACGGGATTTCCCGCCTCGTCCGACCCGTTGGAATGTCACGGTGAACGGGTTTCACCTCTTGTTCACGAACGTTCAGCCTGATAGAACACGGAGGTGGGTGAGTCGCATCCACGGCCGCATTGCCGCTCCACCGCTCACTAAAGAGCACACCGCAGAATCAGCCCTATCAAGGTCACCCTCGCCGTTAACGACGGAGGTCTTCTCCCATGGCCGGTACCTCTCCGCGGGGCGGATCCGCCTCGCCCGCCCTATCCCGCAGGTCGGTGCTGCAGTTCGGCGGCATCGGCGCGTTGCTGTTCGCCACCGGTGCCTGCGCCTCCGGTTCCCGTACCGAAGGCTCCGACGACGCCTCGCCCAGCACCGGCTCGGACACCCTGCGCATCGCCGTCTCCAGCTACCTCAGCAGCTGGGACCAGGACTTCGTGGGCTTCGACCCGGTCGCCCTGATGCTCTACAAGAACATCTTCCCGTACATGATCGACTACGGGGTGACCGAGGCCGACGGCTCCCGGATCCTCGACACCGAGAACGTGGTCGCCACCTTCGCCGAGTCCTTCGAGCCGAACGCCGACCAGACCGTCTGGACCCTCAAGTTGCGCCAGGGCCTGACCTTCGCCAGCGGCAACGAGATGACCGCCGCCGACGTCAAGTGGTCCAAGGACCGCGCCTTCGCCGCCCAGGCAAACGTCGCCGGCATCTACCGGACCATCGGGCTGACCGAGCCGGACCAGGTCACCGTCGTCGACGACTACACCGTGCAGTTCACCCAGGCGTTCCCCAGCGCGCTGACCCGGCAGATCCAGGCCATCTCGCTGTACGTGTTCGACTCCGAGGAAGCCAAGAAGCACGCCACCGACGCCGACCCGTGGGCCACCGAATGGTTCGCCAACAACGCCCCGACCGGCGGCTACTTCAACGTCGATCGGGCGGTGCAGGGCCAGGAGATCGTGCTCACCGCCAACGAGGGCTACCCCGGCCCCGACCCGGCGCAGGCCAAGACCATCCGCATCTCGGTGGTGCCGGCCGCCGCCAACCAGCGGCTGCAGCTGCAGGCCGGCGACGTCGACGTGGCGCTGGGCATCAGCCAGCGCGACATCGCCGACCTCAAATCCGCCGACGGCATCAAGGTCATCTCGGCGGCCAGCAACGAGCAGGTCGCCATCCAGATGTCGGTGACCACCGCGCCGTTCGACAACGTCGACGTGCGCAAGGCCCTCGCCCACGCGGTGCCCTACGACCAGATCATCAACAACGTGTACGGCGGTGACGCCCGCCCCACCAGCAGCCTGGTGCCGTTGGACATGCCCGGCTACGACGAGCGGGGCTACCCGTACGGCTACGACCCGGACGCCGCCCGCGCCGCACTCGCCGCCGCCGGGTCCACCCAGATCACCTCCGAGCTCGTCTACGCCACCGACAACGACACCCAGCAGCAGATCGCGGTGCTGATCCAGAGCGAGGCCCGCAAGGTCGGCATCGAGCTGGAGCTGACCCCGCTGGACCCGGCCACCCTGGCCGAACGTCGGCAGCAGAAGAACATCCCGCTGCAGATCACCTCCGGCCAGCTGTGGGTCAACGACGTCGAGTACATGCTGGCCACCAGTTTCGTCGACGGTGCCAACCTCAACTACTCCAACTACGTCAACCCGGAGCTGGAGGAGATCTACGAGCGCTCGCACACCGTCGTCGACGCGGGCGAGCGCAACGAGCTGTGGCTGCGGGTCCAGGAGATCCTCGCCGCCGACGTGCCGTGGGTGATCCTCTGCCAGCCCAACTTCAACCTGCCGGTGCGCGAATCGGTCGCCGGCTGGGTCCAGCCCATGGACGGGTTGGCCCGGCTGCGCTACCTGAGCACCTCGGCCTGACCGACGGCGGCATCCACCCCTCATGCGCATCGCCCGTTTCGTCGCCCGCCGGCTGCTGCAGCTCGTTCCGGTGCTGCTCGGCGTGATCGTCGCGACCTTCGTCCTGGTGCGGGTCCTTCCCGGGGACCCGATCCGGACCATCCTCGGCCCCAACGCCACCGAGGTGGAGGCCGCGGCGGCACGCGCCCGCTACGGACTGGACCAGCCGCTGTGGAAACAGTTCCTGGACTACCTCGGCGGGCTGGCCACCGGTGACTTCGGCACGTCGATCCAGAGCGGCAACGCGGTCGCCAGCGAACTGTCCCTGCGAGTCGGTCCCACCCTGCAGCTGGTGGTGCTGGCGGTCACCGTCGCGGTGCTCATCGCCGTGGTCGGCGGCATCTGGTCGGCGCGCCACGCCGACCGTGCCGGGGACCACGGCATCCGGGTGCTCGCGTTGATCGGCAACTCGGTGCCGGAGTTCTGGCTCGGCCTGGTGCTGATCCTGATCGGCTACAGCGTTCTCGGCTGGTTCCCGGCACCCAGCGGCCGGGTCGACCCGGACACCAACCTGACCCCGATCACCGGCGCCGAGCTGATCGACGCCGTGCTGACCGCCAACGGCCCGGCGTTCACCTCCGCGCTCGGACACCTGGCGCTGCCGGTGGCCACCCTGGCCATCGTGGTGGTCGCGCCGCTGCTGCGCAGCGTGCGCGCCTCCGCCCTGGAGGTGCTGCACTCCGAGGCGTACACCGCCGCCGCCGCGCACGGGCTGCGCGATCGGCTGCTGCGCCGCGGCTACCTGATCCGGGCCACCCTGGTCCGGCTGCCGTCGCTGGCCGCTCTGGTCTTCGGCACCGCGATCGGATCCACCGTGCTGATCGAGTACGTCTACTCGTGGCAGGGCTTCGGCCAATGGGCGCTGCGCGGGCTGCTCTACCGCGACTTCCCGGTCGTGCAGGCCTCCGTACTGCTCATCGCCGTCTGCTACGTCCTCGTCTTCCTGATCGCCGACGTGGTGCACGCGATCCTCGACCCGAGAGTGAAGATCTGATGGTTGACCTGCGCGCGGCCGGCGGACCCGGCGACAGCGCCGACGACGCCGCCCCGGTGGTGGCCGTCGGCGCCGCCCGGGGCGGCCGGTTCGCCACCGTGCTGATCACCGTCGGCGCGACGATCCTCGCCGTCGTGGCGCTCGCCGCGCTCGCCGCACCGCTGCTGAGCTCCTGGGGCCCGGAGGAGATCGACCCCGCCGGCACGCTGCTGGCGCCGGGCGGCAGCCACCTGCTCGGCACCGACATCAACGGCATGGACGTCTGGAGCCGGGTGCTGCACGCCGGCCGGCTCGACCTGGGCATCGCCGTCGCCGCCGTCGCCCTCGCCGTGTTCGCCGGCACCACCCTCGGCCTGATCGCCGGCTACTTCGGCGGCTGGGTCGACGACGTGCTGATGCGGCTGCTCGACATCTTCCAGGCGTTCCCCACCTTCATCCTGGCCCTCGCGGTCGCCGCCCTGCTCGGCGGCGGCACCGTCAACCTGATCCTGACGATCGCCCTGGTCAACGCCCCCGGCTACGCCCGGCTGGTCCGCGCCGAGGTCCGGTCGGTACGCGAACTGCCGTTCATCGACGCCGCCGTCACCTCCGGGGCGTCGCACCTCGGCGTGCTCTGGCGGCACGTGCTGCCGAACAGCCTCACCCCGGTCCGGGTGATCGCCCCGCTGGGCTGCGGCTGGGCGATGCTGACCCTGGCCGGGCTGTCCTTCCTCGGGCTGGGCATCTCGGTGCCGACCGCCGAATGGGGGTCGATGATCAGCCTCGGCTCGCCGGACGTGGTCGCCGGCCGCTGGTGGACCTCGGTCCCGCCCGGCCTGTTCCTGCTGGTCAGCGTGTTCGGGTTCAGCCTGCTCGGCGAAGGCCTGCAGGAACGCGCCGAAGCGAAGCGGCGGTGATGACGATGGCCTCCAGCGTGACCACGACCCGGGACCTGCTCGCCATCGAGAACCTGTCGGTGCTGATCCGCCGGCCCGGCCGGCAGGTCGCCGCGCTCACCGATGTCAGTCTGCACGTCGACCGGGGCGAGGTCGTCGGCCTGGTCGGCGAGAGCGGCGGCGGCAAGTCCATGGTGGCCCGGTCCATCGTCGGACTGCTGCCCGGCGGCGCGCACACCACCGGTCGGGTCCGCTTCCACGGCGGGGATTCGACCGCCGGCGCCAGCGTCGGCGATGTCGGCACCGACGGCGATGTCGGCAGCGACAGCGGCACCGGCACCGACAGCGGCACCGTCGACGTGCTGCGGCTCGGACCGGACCAGCTGCGTCGGCACCGCGGCCACGGGGCGGCCATCTGCTTCCAGAATCCGCGCGGCGCGCTGAGCCCCACCCGGACGGTCGGGCGGCAGTTGGTCGACCGGCTCGTCACCCACCAGGGCATGAGCCAGCAGCAGGCCCGCGAGGCCGCCGGGGAACTGTTCGCCGCCGTCGGCATCCGTAGCCCGCAGCGGCGGCTCGCCGCGTATCCGCACGAACTGTCCGGCGGGATGGCCCAGCGGGTGATGATCTCGCTCGCCACCGGCTGCGCACCTGGCCTGCTGATCGCCGACGAGCCGACCACCGGCCTGGACGTCACCCTGGCCCGGGAGATCCTGCGGCAGTTCCGCCAGGCCGCCGACACCGACCGGCGCGGCGTGCTGCTCATCTCGCACGACCTGGCCTCGATCGCCGAGATCTGCGACCGGGTCGTGGTGCTCTACGCCGGCACCGTCGTGGAGAGCGGACCGGCCGACCGGGTGCTGCGTGCCCCGTCCCACCCGTACACCCGGGCGTTGCTCGCCTCGGTGCCCGACGTCGACGGCCGGCTGGTGCGGGCCACCGCCGGCGGGATGCCGCTGCTGACCGAGCCGCCCGGCAACTGCCCGTTCGTCACCCGCTGCGCGCACGCCACCGAGCGGTGCGCCGAGCAGCGCCCGCCGACGGGCGCGGTGCCGGTCGCCGCGCCGGCCACGGCCACGGCTGCGGGCCCAGCCGCCGGTCCGGCTACCAGCTCCGACGGCACGGCCGGGGCCGTGGCCGGCTGGACGCTGGCCTGTTTCCATCCGCAGACCGGGCCGCCGACCACCGACCCGACCCCCGCCGCCGCGACGGCGAGCGGCCCGCTGTCCGCAGCGGCGCCGGAACAGGTGGGCACCGAGCGCACCGTGCTGCGTATCGACGACGCGCACGTGGTCTACCGCAGCCGGTTCGGCCGGGGCGGGCACCATGCGCTGCGCGGCGTCGACCTGACCGTCGCCGCCGGTGAAACCCTTGGCGTGGTGGGGGAGAGCGGTTGCGGCAAGTCGACCCTGGCCAAGTTGATCCTCGGGCTGGTCGAGCCGGCCAGCGGCACCGTGGAGATCGGCGGCGTCCGGATGGCCGAACTGCGTGGCCGGGCCCTGCGCAAGCTGCGTACCCGGGCCCAGTTGGTGTTCCAGGACCCGTTCGGCGCGCTCAGCCCGCGCCGCACCGTCGCCGACGCGATCGGCGAACCGCTGCGCGCTCTCGGCGTACCGGCGCAGCAGCGGGCCGAGCGGGTCGGCGCGGTGCTGGACCGGATGGAGCTGGACCGTTCCATCCTGGCCCGCCGCCCGCACGAACTCTCCGGCGGCCAGGCCCAGCGGATCGGCATCGCCCGCGCCCTGGTCGGCGACCCCGACCTGATCGTCTTCGACGAACCCACCTCGGCGTTGGACGTCACCGTGCAGGCGCAGATCCTGGAGGTGATCCGCGACGTCGCCGCCGACTGCGACCGTGGCTCCATCTTCATCTCCCACGACCTGGCCACGGTACGCGGCTTCGCCGACCGGGTCATCGTGCTCTACCTGGGCCGTATCGTCGAGGAAGGCCCGGTCGACGAGGTCTTCACCAGCCCGGCGCACCCGTACACCCGGGCGTTGCTGTCCAGCGCGCCCAGCCTCGGCGCCGGCTTCGACGGCGGCCGGGTCGAGCTGCTCAAGGACCTGGAGGAGGCCGACGGCGACGCCGGCTGCCCGCTCGCCGCCCGCTGCCCGTTCGTCACCGGCCGGTGCCGCACCTCCGAGCAGCAACTCCAGCCGTACGGACGCAGCCGGGCGGCCTGCTGGCGCGCCCCGGAGATCCCCGACCTGCTCGCCCACGCCCCGAGCACAGCCGATGCCCTGACCACAGCCGATGCCCTGACCGCAGCGCAGGCGTCGACGGACGCCACTATCCGGAAGGTGACCTGAGACGATGCCCGCACCCCACATTCGGCTCGCCGTCGACATCGGTGGCACCTTCGTCGACGCGATGGAGTTGGACACCCGCACCAACCAGGTCCGGTTCCGTAAGGCGTCGACCACTCCGGCCCGCCCGTGGGAGGGAGTACTCGACGCGGTCACCGCGCTGGGCACCGACCTGTCCCAGGTGGAGCTGTTCATCCACGGCACCACGCTCGGGCTCAACGCGGTGCTGGAACGCCGCGGCGGGGCCACCGGCATCATCACCAACGAGGGTTTCCGCGACGTCTTCCTGCTCGGCCGGGGCAACGTGCCCGCCGACCACATGTACGACTTCCAGTACCAACGGCCGGAAAGCCTGGTCAAGCGGCGGCACACCGCCGGGGTGACCGGCCGGCTGGACTACCGGGGCCGGGTCGTCACCGAACTCGACCCGGACAGTGTCCGGGCCGCCGCCCGTACCCTGGTCGAGGGCCAGGGCGTCGGCTCGATCGCGGTCTGTTTCCTGCACTCGCACGTCGACCCGAGCCACGAACGCGCCGCCGCCGCCATCATCCGAGAGGCGTACCCGCAGGTCAGCGTCTCGGTGTCGACGGACATCGTGCGCGAGCACCGCGAGTACGAGCGGACCAGCACCACCGTGCTGGAGGCGTACATCCGGCCGATCTTCGAACGCTACGTCGACGAGCTGGAGTCGGGGCTGGCCGCCAGGGGCTTCACCGGCCGGTTCCTGATCATGCGCTCCGGCGGCGGGTCGATGACCTCGACAATGGCCAAGACGTCCCCGACGCACACCGTGCTGTCCGGGCCGGCCGGCGGCATCGTCGGCGCCGCCCACCTGGCCGGCGAACTGGGCCGGGACAACCTGCTCACCTTCGACATCGGCGGCACCTCGCTGGACGCCTGTGTGATCGAACGCGGCAGCCCGGTCGCCGCGTACGAGGCGCAGCTGGAGCATTTCCCGCTGCTGATCCCGACCTACGACATCCGTACCATCGGCGCCGGCGGCGGATCCATCGCCTGGCTGGACCGGGGCCTGCTGAAGGTCGGGCCGCACAGCGCCGGCGCCGACCCCGGGCCGGTCTGCTACGGCCGGGGCGGGCAGCGCCCGACCGTCACCGACGCCTCGGTGGTGCTCGGCTACGTCGACCCGGACCGGTTCCTGGCCGGCACCATGGGGTTGCAGGCGAAGGCGGCGCTGGCGGCGCTCGACGAGCAGATCGCCACCCCGCTGGGGCTGAGCCCGACCGCCGCCGCGGCCGGCATCTACGACGTGCTGCTGGCCCGCACCGTCGGCGCGGTCCGCCAGATCACCGTGGAACGCGGCCACGACCCCCGGGTCTTCTCGCTGCTCGCCTTCGGTGGCGCCGGGCCGCTGCTGGCCCCGCTGCTGGCCCGGGAGATGGGCATCCGGGAGGTGGTGGTGCCGTTCGCCCCGTCCGGCTTCTCCGCCTGGGGAATGCTGTCGGCGGACATCGTCAACGACTTCTCCCGTACGGTGCTGGCCACGCTGGACGCCGACGCGCCCGAGGGCAGCGTCGACCTGACCGAGTTGGCGGCGAAGTTCGTCGAGGTCGAGGCGCAAGCGGTCGCCTCACTGGTGGAGCAGGGGGTGGACGCCACCTCGGCGGTGCTGGAGCGCCAGCTGGAGCTGCGCTACCTCGGCCAGGAACACTCCCTGATCGTCACCGTCGGCGCCGATTTGGACCGCGACGCGGTCCGTGCCGCGTTCGAGGAGTTGCACCGGGCCCGGTACGGGCACGCGATGGGCAACCGGCTGCAGATCCTCAACCTGCGGGTCCGTGGCATCGGCCGGACCACCAGCCCGGAGCTTCACCGGCCGGCGGCCGGCGACGGCGACCCGGCGCGGGCGCTGCTCGGCCACCGCGACGCCTTCGACTTCGGCACCCGCGAGGTCGCCGCGTTCGCCGTCTACGACCGGTCGAAGCTCGCGCCGGGGGACCGGTTCGCCGGCCCGGCCCTGGTCGACGAGGGCACCTCCACCACGGTGGTGCCCAGCGGCCAGCGCGTCGAGGTCGACCCGCACGGCTACCTGCTGGTCACCCTGGAGGAGGCGCAGTGAGCACCTTGGACGGAGCCACCGCCGAGGTGGTACGCAGCTACCTGATCTCCGCCGCCGAGGAGATGCGGGCCACCCTGATCCGCACCTCGTTCAACCCGGTCATCTACGAGGTGCACGACTTCGGTATGTCGATGTACGACGCCGACCTGCGGCTGATCGCCGAGGCGACCGGGTTGACGTTCTTCCTCGGCGCCAACGACTTCTCGCTCGCCAAGGGGGTCGCCTACGTCGGCCGCGACAACCTGCACCGCGGCGACATCGTGCTGCTCAACTACCCGTACTGGAACGCGGCGCACGCCTCGGACGCCACCCTGTTCGCCCCGGTGTTCATGCCCGACGACGCTGATCCGGACGCCGACGGCACCCTGGTCGGTTTCCTCTGCGTGCGGGCGCACTGGATGGATCTGGGCGCCAAGGATCCGGGCTACGTGCTCGACTCCACCGACATGCACCAGGAAGGGCTGATCTTCCCCGGCACGAAGGTCGTCTCGCGGGGTGAGCCGGTGCACGAGATCCACGAACTGATCCGCTTCAACTCGCGGATGCCCGCCGAGGTCCTCGGTGACCTGCACGCACAGATCGCCGCGCTGCGCACCGGCGAACGCCGGTTCCTGGAGATCCTGGCCAAGTTCGGCCGGCCCACCGTGACCGCCGCCGTCGAAGCCATCATCGCCGACGGTGAGGCCCGCAGCCGGGCCGCGCTCGCCACCCTGCCGCAGGGATCCTGGACCGCCACCGACTGGGTCGACGACGACGGCATCACCGAGGACCCGGTGAAGATGCAGGTCACCGTGACCATCGCCGACGGCACCTTCACCGTCGACTTCGCCGGCTCGTCACCTGCGGTGCCCGGCCCGATCAACATGCCGTACGGCGCCACCGAGGCGATCTGCAAGGTCATCCTGAAGTCGTTGACCTCACCCGACCAGCCGTCGAACGCCGGCACCATCGCGCCGCTGCGGGTCAAGGCCGAGCCGGGCAGCCTGTTCCACGCCGTCTACCCGCAGCCGACGTTCACCCTGTGGACCGGCATCGTCGCCGTCGAGCTGATCCTCAAGGCCCTCGCCCAGGGCATGCCGGACCGGTTGGCGGCCTCGTCCGGTGGGGACGTGCCCGGGTTCATGATGGTCGGCATCCACCCGGACACCGGGCAGCTCTTCGCGGTCAGCAACAACGACCCGGTGGGCTGGGGCGGCACCCGCGAGCACGACGGCATGAACGCCGCCACCCACGTCTCCGGCAGCACCGGGCGGATGACGCCGATCGAGGTCCTCGAAGCCCGCACCGGGATGTTCTTCGAACGGTTCGAGATGCGCACCGACTCCGGTGGGGCCGGCCGGCACCGGGGCGGCGCCGGACTGCGGCGCGACATCCGGTTCGTGACAGCCGGCGAGTTCCTGTCGGTGATCAAGAAGACGAAGTCGGCGCCGTGGGCGCTCGACGGCGGCGCGCAGCCGGATCCGAACCAGGTGATCGTCTTCCCCGGCACCGAGCGGGAACGGCGGGTCAGCACGAAACGCACCCCGGTCGTACCCGGGGACCGGATCACCCTGCTCACCGCCGGCGGCGGCGGGCACGGCGACCCGGGTGAGCGTGACCCGGACGCGGTGCGTGAAGACGTCGCCGAAGGCTACGTGTCGCCGGCCGCCGCCCGCGACGTCTACGGGGTCGACGTCGATGACTGATGCTTCCATGGTGGACGGTGCGGCGACCGAGGTGGTACGCAGCTACCTGGTCGCCGCCGCCGAGGAGATGCGATCCGCGCTGGTGCGCACCGCGTTCAACCCGGTCATCTACGAGGTGTACGACTTCGGCATCTCCATCTACGACGCCCAGCTCCGGCTGGTCGCCGAATCCACCGGGCTGAGCCGGTTTCTCGGCGCCAACGACTACTCGATCCGCAAAGGTGTCGCCTACGTCGGCCGGGACAACCTGCACCCCGGCGACATCGTGCTGCTCAACTACCCGTACTGGAACGCGGCGCACTCCTACGACGCCACCCTGTTCGCCCCGGTCTTCCTGCCGGACCCGGCCGGTGCCGGCGACGACGGACCGGCCGGAGACGGGACACTGGTCGGTTTCCTCTGCGTGCGGGCGCACTGGATGGATCTGGGTGCCAAGGACCCGGGCTACGTGCTCGACTCCACCGACATGCACCAGGAAGGCATCATCTTCCCCGGCACCAAGGTGTTCCGCCGGGGTGAGCCGGCCAACGAGATCATCGAGCTGATCCGCTTCAACTCGCGGATGCCGGACCTGGTCGTCGGCGACCTGAACGCCCAGGTCGCCGCGCTGCGCACCGGCGAACGCCGGCTGATCGAGCTGATCGAACGGTTCGGCCCGGCCACCGTCGAAACCGTCGTCGACACGGCGATCGCCGCCGCGCAGGCATCCACCGCCGACGCCCTCGCCGCACTGCCACAGGGTTCGTGGACCGCCGTGGACTGGCTCGACGACGACGGCATCACCGACGACCCGATCAGGATGCAGGTCACCGTCACCATCGCCGACGGCACCTGCACCATCGACTTCACCGGCTCGTCGCCGGCCGTCGCCGGCCCGGTCAACCTGCCGTACGGGTCCACCATCGCCACCGCCCGGGTCGCGTTCAAAGCGTTGACCACTCCGACCGAGCAGACCAACGCCGGGCACTTCACCGCGCTGCGGGTCGTCGCCGAGCCGGGCAGCCTGTTCCACGCCGTCTACCCGGCGGCCACCTTCACCCAGTGGACCGGCACCGTGGCGATGGAGCTGATCTACCAGGCGCTCGCCCAAGGCATGCCGGACCGGTTGGCGGCCTCGTCCGGCGGGGACGTGCCCGGGTTCATGATGGTCGGCACCCACCCGGACACCGGGCAGCTCTTCGCGGTCAGCAACAACGACCCGGTCGGCTGGGGTGCCGCACCCGACCACGACGGCATCGGCCCGGCCAACCACCTGTGCCAGACCCAGGCCCGTAACACCCCGGTCGAGGTCCTGGAGGCCCGGACCGGGATGTTCTTCGAACGGGTCGAGATCCGCACCGACTCCGGTGGGGCCGGCCGGCACCGCGGCGGCCCCGGGCTGCGGCGCGACATCCGGTTCGTCACCGCCGGCGAGTTCCTCTCCGTGGTGAAGAAGACGAAGTCGCCGCCGTGGGCGCTCGACGGTGGCGCGCGACCCGACCCGATCCAGGTGATCGTCCACCCGGGCACCGAGCGGGAACACCGGGTCAGCACCAGACGTACCCCGGTTGTACCCGGCGACCGGATCATCCTGCTCACCGCCGGCGGCGGCGGGCACGGCGACCCGGGTGAGCGTGACCCGGACGCGGTCCGCGCCGACGTCGCCGAAGGCTACGTGTCGCCGGCCGCCGCCCGCGACGTCTACGGCGCAACCGTCCCTGACGGCTACGGCGCAACCGTCCCCGATCCGGGCAGCGACCCCCACGCCGCACCCACCGCGGTCGCCGCCGCACCGAAAGAGGTATCGATGAGCACCCCACCCCACCGGGCGCCGGCATGAGTGCCGCCGCCCGCCCCGAACCGGTCGACACCGTCCTGACCAACTGCACCGTCGTCGACGCCCGCATCCTCGACGGCATCGGCCCGGTCACCGACGCCGCCGTCTGGGTACGCGGCGACCGGATCGCGGCCGTCGGCCCGGCCGCCGAGGTGACCGCCGCCGCCCGCGCCGAAACCGACGCCACCGAGGTCGACCTCGGCGGGGCGTACCTGACGCCCGGCCTGACCAACATGCACACCCACCTGTCGTTGTCGCTGCCCGGTGCCGGCGGGCAGAGCGTCAAGAACATGACCCCGCACGAGTTGGCCCTCTACATGGCCGACGGGGCCCGGCGTAGCCTGCTCTGCGGGGTCACCACCGTGCGGTGCGTCGCGGAGAAGGACCACGCCGACTTCGCGCTGCGCCGGGCGATCACCGCCGGCCGGGTCACCGGGCCACGGATCTTCACCGCCGGCAAGGCGCTGGTCTGCACCGGCGGGCACGGCCACGAAAGCAACGACACCCTGGAATGCGACGGCGCCGACGGGTTCCGGCGCGGTGCACGCAGCCAGATCAAGGCCGGTGCCGACCTGATCAAGGTGATGATCTCCGGCGGCATCGCCGGGGAACACGAGTCGATCCACACCAGACAGCTGTTCCCCGATGAAATGGCCGCCGTCATCGACACCGCGCACGCCTGGGGCCGTAAGGTCACCGCGCACGCCGGCCCGGCGTCGGTCATCGGCGAAGCCGTCGAACTGGGACTGGACTGCGTCGAGCACGGCTACCAGCTCACTGAGGAGGTGGCCGCCCGGATGGCGCGGCGCGGCACCGCCCTGGTGCCGACCCTGCTGGTCACCCGCTGCAAGGAGTTCTTCGACGAACTCGGCGTACCGGAATGGATGCAGTGCCGCTCGCTGGGTGCCGGCCCCCGGCACCTGGAGAGCTACGCGATGGCCCTCGCCGCTGGGGTGGAGGTGCTGCTGGGCAGCGACATGCCGCCGTTCTGGCACTTCGAGGGCACCAACGCCTCCGTGCGGGAGCTCGAATACCTGTCGGAGAGCGGCATCGGCCCGGCCCGCGCGCTGTACGCCGGCACGCTCGGCCCGATCCGCTGGCTCGGTGCCGAGGCCGACCTCGGCACCGTCGAGACCGGCAAGTACGCCGACCTGGTGGCGATGGACGCCGACCCGGCCGCCGACACGTCGGCGTTGCGTGGCGTCCGCTGGGTGATGTCCGGCGGCCGGGTGGTCCGCGACGACCGGGCCGGCTGGACCGCCTGGTGACTTCGGATCGATTGGTGACCGACGTGAGGAGCAGTGACATGTCCAACCTGGATACCGCCGAGATCGCCGCCGGCATCGACGACATGTACGACGCGTTCCTGGCCGGCGACCGGGCCCGCTTCGACCAGCACCTGCACGCCGAGCTCACCACCTGGGAGACGCACCTGCCGGGGCCGCTGCGCACCCGCGACCAGCTGGACGCCTACCGCGCGCAGCGCGACTCCGCCGGGGCCCGACCGCAGTTGGACCGGCTCGCGCCGCAGGAACTGCGGGTCGACGTGTGGGGCGACACCGCGCTGGCCCGCTACGTGTTGGTCGCGGTGCCGGCCGGCGGCGGACCGGCCGAGCACAGCCGGGTCACCGACGTGCTACGCCGCACCGCCGACGGGTGGCGCATCGTGCACCACCACTGCGAGCTGGTCCGGGAACCGGCCGACCCGGCCCCGCGGCCGGCCGGCACCGCACCGCAGCCGGCGGGCAGCCCGGCATGAGACGCCTGATCGCCACCGGGTACGGCAAACCCGACCAGGTGCTCACCGTCGCCGACCTGCCCGACGACCCGCCACCCGGCCCCGGCCAGGTACGGATCGCGGTCGCCGCTGTCGGACTGAACTTCCTCGATGTGATGCTCTGCCGGGGCAGCTACCCGGTGCGCCCCGAACCACCGTTCACCCCCGGCGTCGAACTCGCCGGCCGGGTCGTCGCCACCGGTGCCGGCGCCGAGGCCCTCGCCGACACCGACGTGGTGGCCTGCCCGGCGCTGCCACACGGCGCGCTCGGTGAGACCGTCACCGTCGCCGCCGCGCTCGCCGTACCGCGTCCGGTCGACCTCGACCCGGTCGTGGCCGCCGCCATCCCGGTCACCTACCAGACCGCCTGGTTCGCCCTGGACCGTGCGAACGTGCAAGCTGGAGAGACGGTGCTGGTGCACGCCGGAGCCGGTGGCGTCGGCATCGCCGCCACCCAGCTGGCCGCCGCCCGGGGCGCCCGGGTGATCTGCACCGCCGGCGGGCCGGCGAAGACCGCGCTGTGCCGCGACAACGGCGCCGACGTCGCCATCGACTACCTGGCCGACGACTTCGTCGACGCGGTGCGCGACGCCACCGGCGGCACCGGCGCGGACGTGATCGTCGACCCGGTCGGCGGCGACGTGTTCACCCGCTCGCTGGACTGCCTCGCCTTCGAAGGCCGGCTGGTGGCGGTCGGCGCCGCTGGCGGCAACCCGCCACCGGTGGACCCGATGCGGCTGATCGCCGGCAATGCCACCCTGATCGGGCTCTCCTGGGGCTCGACGTACCCGTGGACCCGCCCCGACGCGGTCGCCCAGGCGTACCAGCGGATCTTCGACCTGGTCGCGGCCGGCGCGGTCCGGCCCCCGGTCAACCGGATCGTCGACCTGGCCGGCACCCCGGCCGCGCTCGCCGACCTGGCCGACCGACGCACCACCGGCAAGATCATCGTCCGGATCGACCCGAGGGAGCAAACATGAGCGAGCACTCTGCCGACGCCGACGGCGCCGACGGCGCCGACGGCGGCGCCGAAGTCGTCGGAGGCGGCGACATGGAGGTCTACGACCTGCGGGTCAGCGTCGATCGGATCGAAGGCCGCTCGGTCTGCGGGATGGCCGTCGGCGACCACTTCGAGCTGACCGACAGCGCGCACCTGAAGATCCCGGCCGGCAAACACTTCTGCGTGTACGCGCTCGCCTCGGTGCTGCCGTTCCTGGCCGCCAAGCAGCGCGACATGCCGCCGGGGGACTGGCTGGAGCGAGACACCCTGTTCATCTGCCCGGATCCGGAGGAGCGCCTGGTCATGCGGGTCGAGCGGACCTGCAAACGGCGGATGAACTCCGCCGACCTGACCTGACCTCACCTGGCCTGGCCCGCCTGATCGGGCCCTGATCCATCGGAGGTTCGCGTGGCTGTCGAAATCGGACTCGGCCTGCAGAGCGACAAACGCGCCGGCGACTACGCCCGGCTGGCCCGCGCCGCCGAGGCGTACGGCTTCGACGTGCTCACCGTCTTCGGTGACCTGATGTACCAGCCGCCGATCTTCCCGCTGCTGGAGATGGCCGCCGCCACCGGGCGGGTCCGGCTCGGGGCGGCCTGCCTGAACCCGTACTCGATGGCCCCGTACGAGATCGCCGGTCAGCTCGCCGCCCTCGACCTGGCCTCGCACGGGCGGGCCTACCTCGGCCTGGCCCGGGGCACCTGGCTCGGTGCGGTCGGTATCGAGCAGCCGCGCCCGCTCACCGTGCTCGCCGAGGCCGCCGAGGTCGTCTACCGGCTGCTGCGCGGCGACACCACCGGCTTCGACGGCAAGGTGTTCCGGCTCGCCCCGGACACCACCCTGCGGTACGCCGTACAGCGCCCGGACCCGCCGCTGCTGCTCGGCACCTGGGGCCCGCGCGGTGCCGCTCTCGCCGGCCGGATCGCCGACGAGATCAAGGTCGGCGGTAGCGCCAACCCGGACATGGTGCCGGTGATCCGCGACCGGATGCGCCCCGGCGCCGACGCCGCCGGCCGCTCCGTCGACGACATCGGCATCGTGCTCGGCGCGGTGACCGTGGTGGACACCGACGGCGAAGCGGCCCGCGCGAAGGCCCGCACCGAGGTGGCGATGTACCTGGCGGTCGTCGCCGACCTGGATCCGACCGTCACCGTGCCTGACGAACTGCTGGCGCAGGTCAAATCGTTGGTGGCGGCCGGCCGCGACGTCGACGCGGGCCGGCTGGTCGGTGACGACCTGCTGGACCGGTTCGCCTTCTCCGGCACCCCGGTGCAGGTGGCCGCCCAGGCGCAGACACTGATCGACGCCGGGGTGCGCCGGGTCGAGTTCGGCACCCCGCACGGGCTCACCGACGACCGTGGGGTCGAGTTGCTCGGCGGCGCGGTGCTGCCACTGTTGCGCAGAGAGGTTGCCCGATGACCGTCGATAGTGTACTCGTGGTCGCCGGCCCGGGGCTGGACGTCGACCCGCACCTGCTGCACGGCCTGGTGGTCGGCGAGGCGGCCGGTCTCGGCGTGACCGGTGACTTCGTGGCCGCGGCCGACGCCGGCCAGGTGCGGCAACTGCTCTCCGATGTCGCCGGGATCGCCGGCCGCGCCGTGGTGCTGCTGCCCGGCCCGGACCCGGCGGTGCGCTCGCTGCTGGCCGCGGGCGGCGACTGGGCCGCCCGCACCGTCCACTACGACCCCGAGGTCACCGGTCCGCAGCCGACCGATCCGGCGGCGGTCCACCTGTACGGCCGTGGCGTGTGGGGGCTGGCCTGGGCGATCCGGCACGCGGTGCACCGGCAGCGCCGACCGGCGCTGCGCGTGGCATACGGTCCGGATCCGGAGCAGTGGGGTGAGCTGCGGCTGCCCCCAGCGGCAGGTGATCGCGTGCCGGTGGCGGTGCTGCTGCACGGCGGCTTCTGGCGGTCGATCTGGGCGGCGGACCTGATGGACGCGCTCGCCATCGACCTGGCCGACCGGGGCTTTGCGGCGTGGAACCTGGAGTACCGTCGGCCGGACCGGCACGGCTGGCCGGCCACCACCGCCGATGTGGCGACCGGGTTGGCGGTGCTGGCCAACCTGCCGGAGCTGACCGGCGACGCGGTGCCGGCCGGATCGCTGGACCTGGACCGGGTCGCGGTGTTCGGCCATTCGGCCGGTGGACAGTTGGCGCTACGACTGGCCGCAGACACAGCGGCCGCTGCCGCCAGCACCGGCGTTGGTGGCGGTGCTGCTGCGGCCGTAGGCGGTGGTGGTGTCGGTGCGGGTGGCGGTGGTGTCGGGGTGGCGCTCGCGGTGTCGTTGGCCGGGGTGCTCGACCTGACCGAAGGCGAACGGCGCCAGGTCGGCACCGGCGCGGTCGCCGCCGCGCTCGGCGGTGGTCGCGACACGATCCCGCAGGTGTACGCCGCGTCGGATCCGCTGGACCGGCTGCCAATCGGCGTGCCACAGCTGATCGTGCAGGGGGCCGGTGACGACCTGGACCTGATCGACTTCAACCGTCGGTACGTGGCGGCGGCCCGAGCCGCCGGCGAGGATCCGGGCTGGTTGGAGCAGCCCGGCGACCACTTCTCGGTGATCGACCCGGCCGCGCCGATCTGGTCGGCCACGATGACCGAGGTGGACCGGCGACTCGGCCGCTGACCTGCACGTTCCGGGTGGGCTGGGTCTGCCCGGAATTATTAGGTGACAGTGAACACTTGCCCAGTAGTGGGCAACTTCGGTGCGCTCAGAACAGCCGGGGGGTGACCACCGAGACCACGGTGGTCACCTCGTCGGTGTCGTTGTAGAGCCGGTGCGGGGTGTTCGACCGCAGGTGCAGGCTGTCGCCCGGGTGCAGCCGGTGCTCCACCCCGTCGACCTCGTACAGCAGCTCGCCCCGGACCACGTAGGCGAACTCCTCGCCGGCGTGCCCGTACGCCTCGTCGCGGCGGCCCCCTGGCGCGATGTGCACCAGCATCGGCTCCAGCACCAGGTTCGGGCCACGGTCCGACAGCATCCGGTAGGTCTGCTGGCCGGAGACGTACTCGGTCGCGCCGTTGTCGGCCCGGGTGAGGGTGAAGTGCACCGGCAGGTTGCCCTGCGGGTCCTCGGCCGTCGCGGCAGGCTCCTCGCTGAAGAACTCGGCCACCGGGCGGTCCAGGGCGGCGGCGACGCCGTTGAGCGCGGTCAGCCCGATCGAGGAGACACCCCGCTCGACCTGGGACAGGAACCCGATCGACAGGTTCGCCCGGCTGGCCAGGCCGCGCAGGGTCAACCCCTGCTCCTTGCGGAACTGGCGCATCCGGGCACCGACCAGATCCTGGCGTACGTCGCCGTCGGCGACGACGCGATCAGACCTGCGCACCCGGACCTCCCATTGCGGTGGTGCGGACCGCCCGCCGGGCCGCGCCGATTCTTGTTTGATGGTATCGAACTAACCGCCCCAACCGGAACCCTGAGATCCGGCAGGCCGGCCAGCTGAAAGTTGCCTGGAGAAATTTCAGGTTCGCCATTGACTCTTGTTGTAGGTGTGCCGCTACTGTGTGTACGCCTCACATTGATCGACCACGGGGGTTGAGCGGTGGCCGTTCCAGTCTCGCCTGTCGACGCTGAGCAGGTTCAGGTGCCGCCGCTGCGGCGGATGGTTCTCGGTACTACAGTGCTCGTGTTGGCGGCAACGCTGTTGTCGCCGCCCTCAGTTGCTGCGGCCGTGCCACGTATCCCGTCCGAGTCCGCGTCAACGCCACCGGTAACCACCGCCGCGACACTTGACGAGGCGGGTGCCGTGCGAGCAGCGCAGCGCAGCGGCGAGATTGTCGAGGCCGGTGGTGTCCGGACAGAGCACAGCCGTACCTACGCCCGGCCCGACGGCACGCTGGTGCGTACCGAACATCTCAGGCCACAGTGGATTCGCCAGGGCAGCGGCGGCTGGACGCCGGTCGATCCGACGCTGCGCCGCCGCTCCGACGGGAGCATCGTACCGACCGCGTCAACGCTCGACGTCAGCTTCTCCGGTGGCGGCGCCGACGATGCCTTCGCCAGCATGCGGGCAGGTGATGGTTCCGTGGCTTTGCACTGGCCGGGCGATCTGCCCGAGCCGGCCGTCGACGGCAACACAGCGACGTACCCGAACGTGCTGCCCGGTGTGGACCTTCAGGTGCGGGCCGACGTCGACGCATTCACCCATCTCCTTGTCATCCGCTCGCCCAAGGCTGCCGACAACCCGGAACTCGACCAGATCGAGTTCGGAGCCGACCTGGACGGTGCCGCCTTGGAAGTCGACGAACAGACCGGCCAGGTTTCGGTGGTAGACGATGCCGGCGAGGTCGTTATCGATGGCCCGACACCGGTGATGTGGGACTCGCGCGGTGCCGTCGACACGGCCGGCGGGCAGCCGGAAGACCCTGGCCGCGGTGGTGTACGAGCCGAAGAAGGCAAGACCCCGGGGAGCCCGGCTGGCCCGCCGGATGGCGCGATCGAGCCTCGGCAGGCCAAGGTCACCGCCGCCGTCTCGTCCGGCAAGCTTACCCTGACCCCGGACGCCGAGATGCTCGCCGATCCAGCTACCGTCTACCCCGTCTACATCGATCCCACCTGGACCAAGACCTCCGGGACCCGGCACTCCTGGACCGTGCTGCGCCAGTCCCATCCCTCGACGTCGTACTACAAGGCGTCATCGATCAGCAACGGCGACGGCACCTACGGTGTCATGCGGGCCGGGTTCAATGACTTCGATGGTCCGACGTACCGTGACCGATCGCTGTTCGCCATGGACATCTCCCGGGTCAAGTACAAGCGGATCAACCGAGCGGTCTTCTCGCTCACCCAGCAGTGGACCGGCGCCTACTGCGGCAACAACAGCCCGGTCCGCCGTACCCATCTGCGCGAGGTGCAGTCATTTGGCTCCTCCACCACCTGGAACTGGGCATGGAACACCTCCGGCTCTGGCTGGAAGTCGACGCTTGCCACCTCCGACGCTATCCGCCGGTACGGCAACTCCTGCGGGCCCAAGAAGATCGAGTTCAACATAGCCAGTCGGGTTCAGCAGCTGTCCAACGCCGGCACCGGCATGATCTACCTGGGTCTGCGGGCCGCGAACGAGAACGACAAGTACTCCTGGAAGCGCTACAAGAACGACGCTGCGTTGGCGATCGAGTACAACACCCGCCCCAACGCTCCGACTGATCTCAAGGTAGCGGGCAAGACCTGTGTGTCCGGCAGCGGCCGTCCGTACGTGACGACCCCGACCCCGGCCTTTTCCGCGCGGGTCAGTGACCCTGACGGCGGTCAGCAGTCGCTTCGTACCCGCTTCTACTGGTGGAAGAACGGCCAGTCACGGGTCGACAACGACTACCGGGAAGGCACCTCGGCGAACCCTGCCACGGTGAACACCGCATCTATTCCGGCCGGCAAGCAACTCCAGGACAGCCAGATCTACACCGTGCAGGCCCACATCTGGGACGATGTCGGCGACGGCCGCTGGTCCGGTGAGTGCGAGTTCATGGCCGACCTGATCCCACCGAACCCGCCCGCCAGCATCAGTTCAGTGGCCTATCCGACCTACAACCCAGGCAATCCGAACCTTCCCGGCTCGGGTGGCGTCGGCATCGCCGGCTCCATCACCATTAAGCCGCCGACGAGCGGTGCCACAGACGTCACCGGTTACGCCTATACACTGGACAGCGGGGTCCAAGCGGCTGCCGCGCCTCGGGTGACTCCCAGCAGCGGTGGCGCTGCTACCGTCACCATCGTGCCGCCGAGGGACGGCCTCAACACCTTGCGGGTGTGGTCGACCGATCGGGCCGGCTGGTTCTCCAGCATGGTCACGTATCAGTTCAAGGTGGCCAGCGGAAATGGGCCGGCCGCCCAGTGGGTGTTCGACGATGTGTCGGTGGTCGGCTCGGACGACACCGGGCACGGCAACACGCTCACCCTTAGCGGCGCGACCAGCACAACTGGCCGGGGCGGCGTCGGCACCGCGCTGTCACTGGCGGCCGCCAACGCACATGCCTATCGCGCCAACGGGGTGCAGACGCCACACCCGCAAACCGGGGCTCCGCTGACCGTTCGCACCGATTCGACTTTTACCGTCGCCGCATGGGCCCGCCTGAACAGCACGGTTGGGCCTGATCAACAGGCGGTCATTGGGATGGACAGCACGAGCAGTTCGCCGTTTGCGATCAGCCACATTCCCGGCAGCAACAACTGGCGCTTCGCCATGGCGAACTCCGACACCGCGACGACCAGCCTCGCAACAGTGCATTCGACCGCCACGGCCACCGCCGGCCGTTGGACCCACCTCGCCGGGGTGTACGACGTGTCTACGAAGCAACTGCGGCTATACGTCGACGGAGTCTTGCAGCCCAACACCGCGACGCTGACCGCTGGTTTCCACGGCACCGGTCCGTGGACCGTCGGCCGACGACGTTATGGTGGGGTCAACGACTCGTACTTCAAGGGCGCGATCGACGACGTCCGCATCTACAACTACGCGGTCCCCGTCGCCGAGATTCAGCAGATGGCGCGGCCGTTGTCGCCGCAGGTCACCTTTCCCGGCGGTGCCACAGCCACGGTTGGCGATCAGGTCCAGGTGCGCTTCGACGCCGGCGGAGACGTCAACGTCACGCAATTCCGCTACAGCGTCGGCACCGACACGCTCGACCTCAGCGCCACCCCGACGACGCCCGGTGGAACGGCGACGGTGAACATCACCGCGGTCAGCGTGGGTGAGCTGCGGGTCTTCGCCGCAGGTCGCAATACCGCTACCGGTGCCAACGGTCTGTCTCAATCGGCTGCGATCGAAGTCATGGCCGCTGCCGGCCTGACAGGCACAGTCGTCGACAACACCACAGAGCAGCCGGCCGTCGGTGTGGCGGTCCGGCTGGAGCCGGTTGGCCTATCGGCAACAACCGACGCAGGCGGTGCGTTCTCCTTTCCTGGTCTTACGCCAGGCGACTATCTGGTTGCCGCAAGTGTCGGCGGTGGATGTGGCTTGGCGGCCAGCACAGAGATCGAGATCCTGAACGCGACGGTGATCGAACTACGGCTGGACCCGGTGACCGATGCGTACGGCTACGGGTGTCAGGTCGTCACCCAGACGTATACACCCGCCAACGGTTCCGCGATCGCACTGGCCGGCGATGATGCTGTCAGCCAGGTCGGTCTACCGTTTGCTTTTCCCTTCTACGGCAACAGCTATTCCACGGCGTGGGTCGACACGAATGGGATTGTGACTTTCGTTGACCCGGTCGGATCACATCCCGGAGATTCGGTGAACATCCCGTCACCTGCCCAGCCAAATGCGATGATTGCTGCATTCTGGGACGACATCGTGGTCGACGGGTCTGCCAGCGTCCACACCGGAACGGTAGGGATCCCTCCCATTCGGCAACACTCGATCGAGTGGCGAAACGTCCACCTTGCGGGCAACGCCTCGCAGCGGATCAATGCTAAAGTGACGCTGTTCGAATCAGGACGAATTATTCTGAACTACAGTGGCATCGATCAGTCGAGTCCGGCGGAGCGTGGCGAGAGCGCGACTGTGGGGATCGAGAGCCCGGGGGGCAACTCAGGGTTGGAGTACTCGTTCAGTTCGCCGACACTCGCGGACAGCCAGGCGGTTGTCTTCCTCACTCCGCTGGTCGGCAACCCCATCCAGGCGTTCGATCTCGCGGGCACCGTCACCGATGCGGTCACCGGGGATCCCGATCCGGGCGCGATCGTCACGCTTGAGCCCGCAGGCATCACCGTCACCGCCGACCCCGCCGGCAACTACGAGTTCCCCCACGTCGAACAGGGCGTGTACACGGTGTCGGCCGAGTCGGGCAGCAACTGCGGACGGCTGCTCGACGTCGAAGTCGACCTCTACGACCAGGCGGAGATCGACCTGCCACTGCAGCCACTCACGGATGCCGTCGGTAACGCCTGTCGATCTGAACCTGTGACCTTTGTGCCAGCCAACGGCACCGTGCTTCCGTTGACCGGCGACGACGGCCGGACCCAGGTCACCTCTCCGTTCCCGATCGAGTTCTACGGCCAGCAGTACACGACCATCTGGGTCGACATCGACGGTGTCGCATCGTTCCAGAACTACGCAGGGGTGCCGTGGCAGTCCATGCCACTGCCCTCACCTGCGGCAGGAAACGAGCCCAATGGCGCCGTCTACCCCTTCTGGGACGACTGGGTGGTGGACTCCAGCGCGTCCGTACGGACCGATACCATCGGCTCGGCCCCGAACCGCCGCTTCGTCATCGAATGGCGAAACGTCCGCAGCGAGGCGGAACCCACCGTCCGGGTCAGCTTCGAAGTGATTTTCCATGAGAGCGGCGACATCGTCGTCGCCTGGGACGGGATCGGCGCTACGCCCCGAGCCCAAGGGGCGCAGGGCGCAGTGGCGATCGAGAACACCGACGGCAGCGTGGCGCTGGTCCACTCCTTCCACGAGGCGGTGCTGCGCAGTGGAGAAGGTGTCAGGTTCACGGCCGGCCCGGAACCGATCGGAGACGTCCGAGGCACCGTCGAATGTGCTGGCGTGCCAGCGAGCGATGTGACGGTCACTGTCGCCGGCGAGAGCACGGCGACGGACGCCGACGGTCGATTCACCTTCGCCGGACTCCCCGGCGGCTCCTACACGGTCCTGGCTACCCCCGCCAGCGGTGCCTGCTACGGCACCTCCGCAGAACCGGTCACCGTGTTCGGCAACGACACATCCATCGTCGACTTTGCGTTGCAGAACTCAACCGGCACCAGGTACGCCGTCACCGACGGCCCGCGTGCCTACGTGCCCGCCAACGGTGCCGTGCTGCCCCTGACCGGGGATGACGGCATCCATCAGATCCAGAACTTGCCCTTCCCGGTCACGCTGTACGGTCAGCAGTTCACCACTGCCTGGGTGCAGAACGACGGTGTCGTCAGCTTCGAAGCGCCGAACGGCCATGCCTGGGACCCGAATCCGATCCCCCAGCCTGCTGCGGTCGGTCGGCCGGACGCCACTGTCTATCCGTTCTGGCACGACTGGGTAGTGGACCAGGCGGCCTCCGTGCGGACCGAGACGATCGGCTCTGCCCCGAACCGACGATTCGTGATCGAATGGCGGAACGTCGTGAGCCTCAACGATTCGTCAGCGAGGGTCAGCTTCGCCACGATCCTCCACGAGAACGGTGACATCGAGATCGTCTGGGACGACATCGACGTCAACTTCTACGAGCAGGGTGGCTACGCGACGACCGGCGTGGAAAACGCCGGCGGCACCGTGGCTGTCCAGTATTCCTACCACCACCCGGTAATCGTCAGCGGTCACGGTGTGCTGTTCCAGCCGGTGACAAGTTGAACCAGCGATTCAGCCACGTCAGGTCTGTCGTTTGCGTCGTCCCGGCCTCGGAGGTCAACCGGTGAAGCGTCCACGTACGTCGGCGTACCCGAAACTGCGACGCCCCAGCCGGCGTGGCAGGCTGCTCACTGCGGCCGTCACCGCGACGGTGCTGGTCCTCGGGCTGGGCCAGGTGCCCGCACAGGCCGCGCCGCTTGCCGGCGAACAGCGACCCGAGCCGGCACCTGTAGACAGCGTCACGGTCGAGCCGGTGCAGAGCCGGACGTCTCAGCCGGGACAGCGGACGACCGAGACCAGTCCGACGGCAGCGGCAGCACCGGCACCGGTCTGGCCGCGAGCCGCCGACGCTGAAATTTCCCTGCCCATGGCGACAACCCGCCGGGGCGCACCTGAGACAGCGGCTGAGCCCGGCGGGCTGCCGATCAGGGTCGGTCACGCGGACACGGACAATCCTGCCGTCGATCAGGTTCGTGTCGAGGTTCTCGACCGCACAGTCACCGAACGGGTCAACGCTCACAGCGTCCTGTTGCGGGTCGCGCCGATCACCGCCGGTCGCGCGAGCACGGCCGATGCGGGAGCTAACACGGTCACCGTCGACTATTCAGCCTTCCGCACCGCATACGGAGGCGGTTGGGCCAGCCGACTGCGCCTGTCCCTACTGCCCGAGTGCGCGCTCACCACACCGGATGAACCGCAGTGCTCCGCACAGCCGCTGCCATCGCGCAACGATGTCACTGTATTCGAGGTGTCTGCGGAGGTCGATCTCTCCGCGACCGCCGGCTCCGGTGCGTTGCTGATGCTTGCGGCCAGCACGGCAGGTGCCGCCGGAGACTTCGGTGCCACCTCGCTACAGCCGTCGTCGACCTGGACAGCTGGTGGCAACTCGGGTGCGTTCACCTGGAGCTATCCGCTGCGCGTGCCCCCTGCACCGGGTGGTCCGCAACCGGTGGTCGGGCTCAGCTACAGCTCCCAAGCGGTCGACGGCCGGCACGCCGCCGCCAACAACCAGCCGTCCTGGGTCGGCGGCGGCTTCGAGGGCTGGCCTGGCGGTTACATCGAGCGCCGGTACAAGCCGTGCGCCGACGACATGGGCGCAGGCGCGAACAATACGACCGCAACCGGCGATCTGTGCTGGGCAACCGACAACGCGATCCTGAACCTCAACGGGACCAGCGGTGAGCTGCTCTACAACCCCACCGACGGCCGATGGCATCTGCGTTCCGAGGACGGATCCCGGATCGAACGCAAGATCGGAGCAGACAATGGTGACAGCGGGACTCCCGGTGCGAATGGAGATGTTGGCGAACACTGGGTAGTCACCACCGCCGAGGGCACTCAGTACTGGTTCGGACGGCACAAGCTGCCCGGCTGGACGACGAACAACCCGGTCACGAACTCGACCTGGACCGCGCCGGTGTTCGGCAACCACCTCAACGAGCCGTGCCGGGCCACGACGTTCGCGGCGTCCTCCTGCCAGCAGGCATGGCGGTGGAACCTCGACTACGTCATCGACCCACACGGCAACTCGATGTCCTACTGGTACGGCCGCGAACTCAACCGCTACGGCCGCAACAACACAGCCACCAACGCGGTGGAGTACACCCGAGGCGGCCACCTCAACGAGATCGTCTACGGAACCCGGCAGACCTCAGGTGTCGACGGGGCACTCGCCGGCACGGCCCCGGCAAAGGTGGTCTTCGCAGTCGCTGACCGTTGCCTCGCCAACTGTGCGACCCGCGACGCTCTCCGATGGCCGGACACCCCTTGGGACCAGGAATGCACCTCGAGCACCTCCTGTGCTGTCTACAGCCCGACCTTCTGGACCACGAAGAGACTGGCCTCGATCACCACCCAGACGCGTAGTGGCTCCGGCTACAGCAATGTCGACCGCTGGACGCTGACGCACAGCTTCCCCGACCCTGGCGATACCACCCACGCCGCGCTGTGGTTGACGAAGATCTCCCACCAGGGCCTGGTCGGCGGCGCTGTCACGATGCCCGACATCACGTTCACCGGTCTGTCGATGGACAACCGGGTCGACGGCATCGACGACATCGAGGCCATGGCATGGTTCCGTATCGTCCGGATCGACACGGAAACCGGTGGCGCCATCGCTGTCACCTACTCTGAACGGGACTGTGCCGCAGGTGGTGCCAAGCCGGCCGTGCACAACAACACCAAACGGTGTTATCCGGTCCGATGGACGCCGCCCGGGCAGAGCGCTCCGATCACCGATTGGTTCCATAAGTACGTCGTCGACGAGCTTCGTGAGGTCGACGACGTGGCGGGCAACCCTCAGGTGTTGTACCGCTACTCGTACCTTGATGGCGGTGCCTGGCATCACACCGACGACGACGGGTTGATCAAACCCGAGCTGAAGACCTGGTCCGACTGGCGAGGGTACGGCCGCGTCGGCGTCACCCTCGGCGATCCCAACAGTGACGATGTCCGGGCATACACCGAGACCCGGTACTTCCGTGGCATGCACGGTGATCGGCAGCCCAGCGGTACCCGTACCGTCAATGTCGTCGACTCCAAGGGCGGGAGCTGGCCGGACGAGAACTGGTTCGCCGGGATGGTCCGGGAGACGATCACCTACAACGGTGTCAGCGGTCCGGAGGTCTCCGGCGAGATCAGTGACCCGTGGGCATCGGCGGCGACCGCGACCCGCACGCTCAACGGCGACACCGTCACCGCCCGGTACACCCGCGTCGGGTCGGTCCGATCGCGCACCGCGCTCGACGCAGGCAGGCCAGACCGGGTGACCCGGGTCAACACCACCTACGACGCCTACGGGATGGCTGTCCAGGTCGACGACCTCGGCCACGACGGGGTTTCCGGCGACGAGCGGTGTATCAAACGGGAGTACGGCAACCGCAACACGAGTGCGTGGATCGTGGATCGAGTCCACCGGGAGCGGACCTTCGCAGTTGCCTGCGCCGCAGCGACAAATCCGAACAACCTCGGTGACCACCAAGTCGTCTCCGACGTGCGAACGTTCTTCGACGGGGCGACCGCGCACGGCACTGCACCGGTGCGTGGCACCGTGACCCGAACCGAGGAGATGTCGGCATGGAACGCCGGTAGCCCGAGCTTCGTCCTGGCCTCGGCCAGCGGCTACGACACCGCCGGCCGGGTCACGTCGGTGACCAATGCCAACAACAACACCACGACAACCGCGTACTCGTTGACAAACGGACTGGTCACGGCCACCACCGTGACCAACCCGCTCGGCCACGCCACCACGAACACCCTGAATCCCGCCTGGGGATCGGTGACCAAGGTGGTCGACCCGAACAACAAGATCACCGAGGTCGGCTACGACCCGCTGGGCCGGCTGACCGGGGTGTGGCGGCCGGGCCGGGTAAAGGGAACGGACAGCGCGACAGCCACCTACTCCTACAACATCAGCTCCAGCCAGCCGTCCTCGGTCACCTCGAACACGCTGAACCACGCCGGTCTCTACGTCACCAGCCACACCCTCTACGACGGACTGCTGCGCCAGGTGCAGACGCAGTCCCCGTCGCCGAGTGAGGCTGGCGGTCGCATCCTGACCAACACGTTCTACGACACGCTCGGCCGAGCGAAGAAAACCTACGGCAGCTACTACAACTCGGCAGCGCCATCGACCAACCTGGTGGTGCCGGTCGAGCCGATGGACGTGCCGCAGCAGCACCGTACCGTCTTCGACGGGGCCGGCCGGGTCGCCGCTGAGGTATTCGAGCCGTACAACGCCGAGCGCTGGCGCACCAGCTACACCTACGCTGGCGACCGGACCAACGTCACCCCACCGCTGGGCGGCACCGGCAAGGCCACCGTCACCGACGCGCGGGGTCGGACCGTGGAGATGTGGGACTACCCACGGACCGCCGCCTGGACCACCGGCAGCCGGACGCTCTACACGCACAACGCCAAGGGGCAGATGACGAAGGTCACCGACCCGGCGGGCAACGAGTGGACCTACACGTACGACGTCCGGGGCCGCAAGGTCAGCGAGACCGACCCGGACCGCGGCACGATGTACTACGACTACGACGATGGCGGTCGGCTGACCACCACGGTCGACTCCCGGTTCGCCGTCCTTGCCTTCACCTACGACGAGCTCGATCGCAAAACGGCGGTGTACGAGGAGTTCCCGGCCGGTATCGCCCGGGCGAACTGGGTCTACGACACCGTAGCCAAGGGCATGCTTAGCTACTCGGTGAGAAAGCTCGGTTCGAACACCCACACCTACAAGACCGAGGTGACGGGATACACCAACGAATACCAGCCGACAGGGCAGAAGTACACCATTCCGACGGCCGAGACGGGCCTCGCCGGTGAGTACGAGTACGCGTACGCGTACAACGTTGACGGCAGTCTGTCGGCGAGCACCTTCGTGGCACCGGCCGCCACGGATCTGCCGACCGAGACGCTGCACTACAACTACAACTCGCTCGGCCAGCCGACGAAGCTGACGACGACGTACGGGCTGAACACATACACGTACGTGCACTCGTCTTCCTACAACGCGCTGGGGTGGACCGATGAGCATGAACTGTGCTATAGCTCGTGCAACACTGTCGGCCACAAGACGGAGCTGGCCTACGACTACGAACTCGACACCGGGCGGCTGACGCAGAGCTATGTGGGTCGGGACACGGCTGCGCCCTACACGGTGTCCGACGTGCGGTACACCTACGACCACAGCGGCAACATCACGAAGGCCGCTGACCTGGTCAGTAACGACAATCAGTGTTTCAGCCACGACCACATGCGGCGGCTGACATCGGCGTGGACCCCGTCGAACGGCAACTGTGGTGCGGCGCCTTCGACGTCTGGGCTGGGTGGTCCTGCGCCGTACTGGTTGTCGTGGCAGTACGACGTGGTGGGCAACCGGTTGCAGCAGGTCGATCACAAGTCGTCCGGGGATGTGACGACGACGTACGCCTACCCGGCTGGGGGTGGGTCGAACGCGCATCGGTTGTCGTCGTCGACGACGGGGTCGACGACGCGGTCGTACACCTACGACGACATGGGTAACACGTTGACCCGGCCGACGGATTCGGCTGGGTCACAGTCGTTGACGTGGGACCTGGAGGGGCGTCTGGCGTCGACGACGGATGCGTCGGGGACGACGAGTTACCTGTACGACGCTGATGGGAGTCGGTTGATCCGGCGGGACGCCACTGGCAAGACGTTGTATCTGCCTGGTCAGGAGGTGCGGTACACCACGGCGACCGGGACGCGTGAGGTGACGCGCTACTACGCGCATGGTGGTCAGGTGGTGGCGTCGCGGACGGCTGCCGGTCTGGTGTGGTTGGTGGCGGATCACCAGGGCACTCATCAGACGGCGATCAACGCCACGACGCATGCGGTGGAGCAGCGGCGGCAGACGCCGTTCGGTACGCCCCGGGGTGCGGTGCCGGCGTCGTGGCCGAACCAGAAAGGCTTCGTCGGTGGTGACAAGGATCCGACCGGTCTGATCCATCTGGGTGCCCGTGAGTACGATCCGGGGATCGGTCGGTTCGTGTCGATGGACCCGGTCATGGACGTGACCGACTCGCAGCAGATGCACGGTTACACGTATGCCAGTAACAGCCCGATGACGTTGTCGGATCCGTCTGGTCTCTACGTCACTGGTGACAATGAGGGAAACTGGAAGGCGTATCCGAAGCCCAGTGGTGGATACGATATCGATGATCAGCGGGTGAAGGTTTCGCCGACGTATACCAATGCTGGCTCGAACACGGGGCCGAGTGATGATGATGTCGCGAAGGCCAAGGAGATCAAAGAGACAAGTGTCATCGAGATTGTCGTTCGTGAGGGCGGCCAGTTTCTTCTGGATCTCTTCGGTATCACGGAGATCATGAAGTGTATCGACGGTGACTTGATGGCGTGCGGGTGGGCGTTGCTGGATCTGATCCCGTGGACCAAGGCGGTCGGGCTGATCCGGAAGGCCGACAAGTTCATCTCGGCGGTGACGCGGGTCGGCCGTCAGTTGTTGAAGTGGCGTGACAATTCGAAGTGGGCTGATCGGGTCCTGGCGGGTGCGTCGTGCCCAATTCCGAACAGCTTCGTGCCTGGCACCCGGGTGGTGATGGCCGGCGGGGGTAGTAAGCCGATCGAGGATCTCGAGGTGGGGGAGGAGGTCCTCGCCACGGATCCGGAGACCGGTGAGACGGCGGCCAAACGGGTCGAGGCCGTCATCACTGGTGACGGTGACAAGGAGCTCGTGGACGTTTCTGTCGCCACCGGCGGTGGCGATCGGTCGGTGATCACAGCTACGGACGGGCATCCGTTCTGGGTGCCGGAGCTGTCGGAGTGGGTCGACGCGGCAGACCTTGAGGTCGGGCAGTGGTTGCAGACCTCTGCCGGCACCTGGGTCCAGATCACCGCGCTGGAGCGCCGCACCGAGGCGACACGGGTCCACAACCTCACCGTCGCCGACATCCACACGTACTATGTGGTAGCTGGCGACACGCCTGTCCTCGTACACAACTGCGGGATCGGGGATCGGTCGCTGGACGAGTTGCATGATCTTGCCTTGATGCGTAATTCCAAGCCGGGCGCGAGGAACCCGGGCCCTTCAGCGGCCGGTAGGTCGATTGATAAGCACGCAGCCCCGAACCGCGGTTCTCAACAGCATGCAAGATACAAATATGGCGACACGACGCCTGCGGATCGCGACTGGATCGGGCAGACGCTAGTTGAGGAAATCTTGACTGACCCCAATTCCAGACGCAATCTGGCGACCTCTGCGAATGGAGACGCATTTTTGGATATTCAGATGTCTAATGGAATTGGGGCGCGGTGGGGGATGGAGGGTGGGGTTGAACGATTTGTGGGCTTTAGAGTATTCGACCCCTACTGATCAAACTCTTCTTTTGGTCGGGCTGCGGCTTGGGTCGGTTCCAATTTCAGGCGGCAAGACAACGCTTTTGGTGGTTCGGTCGCCGGACAAGGTGGGCCAAAACCGTTGGGGGATGGTGCTCTGCCACAGTGCATCGAAAGTAGCCGTCTCTCGGGCTGGTAAGGCTACGGTAGATGGGCCGATTGTCGGCGTATGCACCGGTTCTTGTGGGCGGTTCGCGTTGCACTGTGTGTAGATTTATTTCATGACCGAGGTGAGCAGTGAGCTGGAGTGACCGAATCTTCTCGGTGGATGGATCCCTAAGAGATGTGTGTGTGATCGGCGGCGACATTGAAACGTGGTCACGATTTCTGGCGGCTTTAGATAAATCAAAATGGGAGGCAGAATTCTATGTAATTCAAAACGGAAATAGGATCTCGGCTTGGGGCTTTCCGGTTGCCGATATATTTGCGGGACTCGCTGCTAGCTCTCTATCTACCGAGTTGGTTGTCCGGGCTGGAAGAATATGGCTATCCGGACATTTGTCTACTGTGGATGAAATCGAATTTTGCTTCGATCCAGCTGACTCCGAATTGCCCGAGGATCGAGAGGCTGTCCTGGACTTTGCTCGGTGGATGTCATCTGTGTGTGGTTTGCGCGTCGTGATTACGGATGAAGCTGCTAATCACAGTGCGGTTCCTTGGCTTTATACCAATATGTAATCATGGCCTCAGCGTTGTCGCATTGTTGCCCGTCGGGGCTGGGTGGTCCTGCGCCGTACTGGTTGTCGTGGCAGTACGACGTGGTGGGCAACCGGTTGCAGCAGGTCGATCACAAGTCGTCCGGGGATGTGACGACGACGTACGCCTACCCGGCTGGGGGTGGGTCGAACGCGCATCGGTTGTCGTCGTCGACGACGGGGTCGACGACGCGGTCGTACACCTACGACGACATGGGTAACACGTTGACCCGGCCGACGGATTCGGCTGGGTCACAGTCGTTGACGTGGGACCTGGAGGGGCGTCTGGCGTCGACGACGGATGCGTCGGGGACGACGAGTTACCTGTACGACGCTGATGGGAGTCGGTTGATCCGGCGGGACGCCACTGGCAAGACGTTGTATCTGCCTGGTCAGGAGGTGCGGTACACCACGGCGACCGGGACGCGTGAGGTGACGCGCTACTACGCGCATGGTGGTCAGGTGGTGGCGTCGCGGACGGCTGCCGGTCTGGTGTGGTTGGTGGCGGATCACCAGGGCACTCATCAGACGGCGATCAACGCCACGACGCATGCGGTGGAGCAGCGGCGGCAGACGCCGTTCGGTACGCCCCGGGGTGCGGTGCCGGCGTCGTGGCCGAACCAGAAAGGCTTCGTCGGTGGTGACAAGGATCCGACCGGTCTGATCCATCTGGGTGCCCGTGAGTACGATCCGGGGATCGGTCGGTTCGTGTCGATGGACCCGGTCATGGACGTGACCGACTCGCAGCAGATGCACGGTTACACGTATGCCAGTAACAGCCCGATGACGTTGTCGGATCCGTCTGGTCTCTACGTCACTGGTGACAATGAGGGAAACTGGAAGGCGTATCCGAAGCCCAGTGGTGGATACGATATCGATGATCAGCGGGTGAAGGTTTCGCCGACGTATACCAATGCTGGCTCGAACACGGGGCCGAGTGATGATGATGTCGCGAAGGCCAAGGAGATCAAAGAGACAAGTGTCATCGAGATTGTCGTTCGTGAGGGCGGCCAGTTTCTTCTGGATCTCTTCGGTATCACGGAGATCATGAAGTGTATCGACGGTGACTTGATGGCGTGCGGGTGGGCGTTGCTGGATCTGATCCCGTGGACCAAGGCGGTCGGGCTGATCCGGAAGGCCGACAAGTTCATCTCGGCGGTGACGCGGGTCGGCCGTCAGTTGTTGAAGTGGCGTGACAATTCGAAGTGGGCTGATCGGGTCCTGGCGGGTGCGTCGTGCCCAATTCCGAACAGCTTCGTGCCTGGCACCCGGGTGGTGATGGCCGGCGGGGGTAGTAAGCCGATCGAGGATCTCGAGGTGGGGGAGGAGGTCCTCGCCACGGATCCGGAGACCGGTGAGACGGCGGCCAAACGGGTCGAGGCCGTCATCACTGGTGACGGTGACAAGGAGCTCGTGGACGTTTCTGTCGCCACCGGCGGTGGCGATCGGTCGGTGATCACAGCTACGGACGGGCATCCGTTCTGGGTGCCGGAGCTGTCGGAGTGGGTCGACGCGGCAGACCTTGAGGTCGGGCAGTGGTTGCAGACCTCTGCCGGCACCTGGGTCCAGATCACCGCGCTGGAGCGCCGCACCGAGGCGACACGGGTCCACAACCTCACCGTCGCCGACATCCACACGTACTATGTACTCGCCGACAACACGCCGGTGCTGGTTCACAACTGCAATCCATCAAACGCTCTTATGAAAAAGGCGGATGAGGGAGAGATCAGGGGAGCGGACTTCGCCGCTGAGTACACGTCGCCGAGTGGTGCTACATACAGGGCGCACAACAAGTCGCAAACCAATATTCCAGATGCCATGAGAGATGAACTTTCCGGGTTTGATCACCCGCACCTCGGCTGCGCCGAAATGCAGTGCCTGGCGAAGGCGTATGCGGCGGAGGGGTCAACGGCTATCCGTGGCGGCCACATGACAGTGGTACACGTCAGCGACACTGCAAAGGGAGCGCATGGTGACCTCGCACGCCCCTGCGGAGCTTGTACCCGCACATTGGGAGGGCTTTTCGTAAATGTCAACTAATGACGAGTCGTTAGATTTCGCCGCGCTTCCACTCCCGCTTGTCGGCGCACTCGAGGCGTCCGGATGGTTTTGGGGAAGGAAGGTCGACGTGGACGAGATCGTCGCGGAGCTGGTCGAACAAGGTTATCGGATTAATCCGTTCGCGATCTCCTTCCTCGAAGCATTTTCAGGCCTGCTCATAGCGCCGCTCAACAGCAAAGGACCAAATTTCGCCAACACGGAGTCATTGATAATAGATCCGGGCGGAGTGGGTCGGAGGCATCGGTCTGAGGCGGCGGAAGTGGAGTCGGTTGTTAACGAGGATGTGTTTCCAGTGGCGTGGTGGCTGAGTCACTCGTACGTATACGTAACTGCCTCCGCGAGGATGGTCGCCTATTCGTCCGGCCTGATTTGGTTGCTGGGTGACAGTCTGGAGCGAGGACTCGACCTGGCCGTGCGGGCGTCGGCCGACCTCACCTGTATCGGATCCCGGGAAGGCCAGCCCAGATGGCCTGCCCCGAAATAAAGGCATTGTTCTATTTGGATGGAAGACCGGCCTATCGTTGGTAGCAGAGCGTGATGAATCTGCATGGGTCTGTGACTGCCGGCTCGAGTTGCCGTCAGTGGGCGTCTCTCATCGCCCATATCTTGATGAAGTGTCGCGATGGGGGTGTCGGATGCTGCGGCGTCGTCAGTCCAGGATGCCAGGGTAGGGGTGCGTCAGGATTGCGCGATCCGTTCGGCGGCTTGCCGGTCTGCGGGTTGGTTCGGTCGTAGTGGGCGTGCGCGGGGCCGCAGGCCTGTAGCGCGTTCGTAGCGTTCGATCAGCCAGACCTGGTGGACGTGGGGAAACGGCAGGCCGGACGGGGCCGGCAGGACCCGGATGGTCCGGCGGGTGGTACGGCCGTGCCCGGTGTCGGTGCTCTCGTGGCCGATCGGGGTGCCGGCCCAGGGCAGCGCGTCGGGAGCGTCGAACAGCGCGGCTCGGTTCTCCTTGACCGGTAGCACGAAGTGGTCACCCTGCTGGTGTGCGGTGAGGATGATCTCTCCCCGTCTACCTGTGCCGGGAGCTGCGGGCTGAGTCTCGGTAGCTTGGTCCGTGCCGGATGATGGAACATTGCCGGTGGTGGAACGGGTGGGAGGTTGACGTTGAGTAGTCCGTTGGTGCGTCGGCGTCGGTTGGCGAAGGAGCTGCGACAGCTTCGGGAGGATGCCGGGCTGACCGCCGAGGAGCTGGCACGGACAGCGAAGATGTCGCGGCCGAAGCTGTCCCGGTTCGAGACGGCGGATCGGGTGCCGTCGGTGTCGGATGTGAGCGCGATCCTGGGTGCGTTGTCGGTTGACGGTGAGCGGTGGCACGAGCTGGTGCGGATGGCGAACGACGCCGCTGAGCGTGGTTGGTGGGAGTCGTACGGGTCTGGGATGGGTCGGCGTCAGGCGGTCTACGCGAATCTGGAGCACGGTGCGGTGAGCATCCGTGAGTACCAGTCGTTCGTGGTGCCGGGGTTGTTGCAGGTGCCGGCGTACACGCGGGCGCGTTCGGAGTTGGCGTTCAAGCAGGCCCGGTTGCCGTCGGCTGACCTGGATCGGACGGTGGAGGCGAAGATGATGCGGCAGCGGATGCTGGCGCGGCCGGCCGGTCCTCGGTATGAGGTGGTGGTCGAGGAGGTCGCGGTGCGGCGGCCGGCGGCACCGCCGGAGGTGATGCGGGAGCAGTTGCTGCACCTGGCGACGTTGGCCGAGGATTCCGATCGAGTGTCGGTGCGGGTGCTGCCGCAGGGCGCTGAGCTGCGCGACTACTGGTTGCCGAGGTCGCCGTTCACGGTGTATCGGTTCGGTGGTGGTGATCCAGATGCGGTCGCAGTGGACACGGAGACGGTTGATCTGGTCTATACCGAGCCGGACGAGGTGCAGCCTTATGTGGACCTGTTCGGTCGGGTGTGGGAGTCGGCGTTGACGGCTGCGGACAGCGCGGGCCTGCTCCGGGCTGTGGCTGGAGTGGGTCGGTGAGGAGAATCGAGGCTATGAGCAGCTTTCAAGCCACAGGTTGGCGCAAGTCCACGCGGTCCGGCGGCGACGACAACTGCGTGGAGGTGAACGTCGCGGGTGATCGGGTGGGCGTGCGGGACAGCAAGGCGGGTTCGGCAGGTCCGGTCCTCGACTTCAGCCGTACGTCGTTCGACTCGTTGATCCACAGTTTGTCTACCGAGCGGGGCGACCTGCGCTGATCGCGGCTGACTGACGTCCTCCCAAAGCGGTGCCCGGTTGTCCCGGGCACCGCTTTTGCATGTCTGGAAGCGGAGACGGTGGTAGATGGCTCTTGCGATGACTGCCCCGGCAAGGCATCCTGTAACAGTGCTGATGCTGGAACATTCCACATACGCGACAATGTTTCACTGGTCGTCGTCCTGCGGATCCAACGTGGCCAGTGGCCGGTGGTCGAGGTGACGGCAGACAGCGACGAGGCGGCGGGACGGGTCGAGTCGTGGCAGGTCAGGGCCGTCCGCTTCACCCAGCGGTGGCGGGGATTGGACCCGCATGAGGTGTACGCATATCTGCGCGAGGTCGCCGATGAGCTGGACCGGCTCGCCGGGTCGGCGGCTAGCGAGCGTGCCGAGGCGGAACGCCTTCGCGAAGGTCTGCGGCAGTGGCGGCAGCGGCACGTCGGCTGCCGGTTCAACGACCCACCCGGTGTCGACGCCGATCCGGGCGGCGCGAATCGCGTCCAGGGACAACGAAATCGGGGGCAGCGGTGATCCCCGAATCCGCAGGTCGTGCCCAGCGCACGGATCAGGGGAGCCCTCGGTGACGGCGCATCGCCCTGTCCGGCCGAGCTGGATCTGCGCTGGCTGCGGCCTTTCGTGGCCGTGCGAGACGCGACGTCGGGAGCTGCTGGCCGAGTACGCGGGGGCACGGGTGTCGCTGTCGGTCTACCTGGCGACGTGCCTGCTGGACGCGATGGCTGACCTGCCGCAGGACCGCTGCGGCGACGTCTACTGGCGGTTCATGGGCTGGTGGCGGTGAGAGCCAGGGTCGGGCCGGTGGCGGCAACCATCCGGCCCGACCCCGTTCCATCCCCTCCGTAGAAAAGACGTTCCATTCCCTCCGAGAGAGAAGGCAGACGATCATGGACATCTGTGCGTTGACCAGCGCCACGGTGCTCGGCTACCTGGCTGGGCTGTTCTCGTTTCGGGTCAAGAGCCGCTGGTGCCCCAAGTGCGGCGAGCTGACCACCGTCCCGCCGCCGCCGCCGTCCAACCCCGCGAGGTAGCCGATCGGCGTCGACGCATGACAGCAGGTCACCGGTGGTCGGCGTACTGGTGGGAGACGCGTCACGTCTGGAGCTAATGATCGTTTGAGTCCACCGGTTGTTGGCCAGCCGGCCCCGTACCGTTCATTGACGTTGGCCAGGGTCAGCAGCCATGACTGCACAGCACCATGCGATAGACCGCCGCGTCTTCCTGCGCGGCTCGGCCGCCCTCGCCGCCCTACCGGTGGCCGGCAGCCTGCTCACCGCGGCCCCGGCCGCCGCCGCCCCCGCCACAGCGGCGACGACAGCGGCAACCGGCAACGTGCCACCGCCGCCCAGCTACCCCGGGTTGCCGTTCGTCGACGACTACCTGACCAACACCACCGCCAACCGGACCCCGCAGACCAACGCGGCGGTACGTATCCTTGCCGGCTTCGAGCAGCTGTGGACCACCGGCAGCAGCTGGGACAACGGCGTACCGCGCAGCGCCGACGTGCTGCGGGCCAACATCCGCTACGTGGTGAAGGTCGGCGAGGAGCGCACCGAGGCCGAGGCGAAGCAGGCGTACATCTTCGACCGGCAGCACCAGAGTTACAGCGCGATTAGCGGCCTCGGTCCGCTGACGCAGCCGTACCTGGCCGGTTCGCTCGCCGTCACCGGCATCACCGCCGCCCCCGACGGGGTGCCGGCCGGCCGGGTCAGCGACGCACTGCCGCCGGACGCCCCAGCCGGCTCGTCGCTCGGCGCCGGCTCCACCTCATCGGCGCTGGGCACGGTGGTGCAGCTGGTCAACACGATCCGCGGCCCGCACGCCTCCAGCAACCCGAGCAAGTCCACCTACCAGTATCCGCGACCTTGGCGGCTCACCGACGACAGCTTGGTCGTCGAGACCGGCGGCATCCCGGTGCTGGGTGTGCCGGTGTACGCGGCGAACACCGCCGTGGTGCCGCAGCTGCTGCGCCAGCGGGCCGACAACCCGGCCGACGACGGCGGGTTCCCCAGCGGGCACGCCAACGCCGCCTACCTGGCGGCGCTGGCGTTCGCGTACGCCGTACCGGAGCGGTTCCAGGAGCTGCTGGCTCGGGCCAGTGACGTCGCGGACAGCCGGATCGTGGCCGGCATGCACTCGCCGGTGGACGTGATCGGTGGCCGGATCCTGGCCACCGCACTGGCCGCCGCCGTGCTCGCCGACCCGGCGTACGCGCAGCTCAAGGCCGACGCCCGGCGCCAGGCCGCGGAGTATCTCCAGGCCCGCACCGGCACGAGCGCCGACACCTTGTACGCGTACGCCCACTCGGCCGGACCGGACACCGACCCGTACGCCGACCGGGCGGCGAACCTGGCGAAGGTGACGCCCCGGCTGACGTACATGTTGCCGCAGGCCCGCAAGGACACCCCGTTCACGGTGCCGAAGGGTGCCGAGACACTGATCGAGACCCGGCTGCCCTACCTGGACGCCGAGCAGCGCCGTGAGGTGCTGCGCAGCACCGGGCTGCCGGGCGGCTATCCGCTGCTGGACGGCCCGGAGCAGTGGGGTCGGCTGAACCTGTTCGCCGCCGCCGACGGCTACGGTTCGCTGCGGCGCACCGTGCGGGTCACCATGGACGCCGCCGCCGGTGGCTTCCACGCCGCCGACGCCTGGCGCAACGACATCGACGGCGACGGCATGCTGGTCAAGCTTGGCACCGGTGCGTTGACCCTGTCCGGCGCGAACAGCTTCGCCGGCGGCACCCGGCTGGTCGACGGCACCCTGGTGGCGGCGTCCGCGCGGGCGTTGGGCGACGGCGCGGTGGAGCTGCGCGGCGGCACGTTGCGGTTGGACCGGACCGCCGGCCAGCTGCGGGTACGCGACGAGTACAGCCAGTCCGGTCAGGCGACCCTGTCGGTGAACCTGACCGACGGCGGTGAGTCGGCGCTGGTCGTCGACGCGATGGCGACGCTCAACGGTCGCGCCGCCCTGGTGCTGGCGCTGGATCCGGAGCGCCCGCCGGCGGCGAACGTGTCGGTGCCGGTGCTGCGGGCCGCGAAGCTCATCGGCAGGTTCGGGTCGGTCACCGTGACCGGGCTCGACGGCTACACCGCCGAGCCGTTCCACACCGCCACCGGTGTGTCGGTGCGGCTGCTGAAGACCGCCTGACGGGGGCGTCGTTGCGCCCCGGCCGCGTCAGGCCGGGGCGCAACGACGGGTCGGCTGTCCAGGAGCGGGTGCGGCGACTCAGGCGGGGGTGGCCCGCAGGATCGGCAGCACCACGGTCGCCTCGGCGTGGCTGGTGTGGCGCATCACCAGTGCGGTGGTGCCGGGGATGTCGAACGGGTTGGCCGTCGGCGGGTACGCCATCCGCTTGCTGGTCGTGGCGACCTTGCCGTCGTAGGCGGTGCATCGGGTCTGCCAGGTGTAGACCGCGCCGGACTGCGGGATGCCGTTGTTGCCGATCAGCGAGGTGATACAGGTCGGTGTGAGCGTGCTGAGCACGGTGTCGTTGCCGTCGACCACCAGGCCGAGCAGGGACGAGGTGCTGAAGCCGGCGTGGGCGCGGGCGGTCAGCGCCAGCGGGCCGACCGTGTTGAGGGTGAAGCCGAGCTGGTCGGTGGAGGCCTTGTCGGTGACGACCTCGAGCAGGCTGTCGATGAGCGTCACGCAGGCGGTGGTGTCCCGGGCGTACGCCTGCACGGTGGTCTGGTTGAAGGTCTTGATGTCGTTGAAGTCGATGATCGCGCTGCGGGCGCAGGATTTGGCCTGGGCGGTCGCCAGCCGGTCGACCTGGGAGAGGATTTCCGTCTTCGCGTCGTTGATCGTGTTGATGATCTTGGTGGTGGCCTCATCCAGCGAGTCGCCCTCCTTGTACTCCTTGTACAGCTCGTAGGCCGCCTTCGCGGCACCGATGATCGCCGTGAAGTCGAACGCCTGGACCGGTCTGGCACCCAGCGGCACGGTGATCAGGACCGCCGCGACAGCGGCGACGGTGCGACGGAGCAGTACGCGTCTCATGGCTCTCCCCTTCTGGCCGTCGACCACCCATCCATGACCTCCACTATGGTCAGCGCTTGCCGGGATGGGTGCTTTCCCGCAGGTGGCGGGTTCGGTCAGCTTCCCAACTATCGCTGGATCACGATTGGACGCCGACTGGACGGGCCAGCCATCCCGCCACGCCTGCGCGGGCGGGTGAAATTTCCCGATCTGCCTGCCAAATCGACCACCCGATCCGCACAGTGGGGCGCATGACGGACGGAGGTCCGGCGCCGCCCGAGCTCCAACCGCGTCGTTTCCTCGTTCGGCGCCCCGAGGGGGAGGGGACCACCGGCGATGTGAGCTGGCTGGAGCTCTTCATCGATTTGTTCTTCGTGTTCGCCTTCCTGCGGGTCACCGACCTGATGGCGAGCCGGCTCGAATGGCTGGGGATCGTCGAAGGCGTCCTCGTGCTGCTGATGCTGTGGCACTGCTGGAACTCCTGCGCCTGGCTCGGCAACGTCGCGTACCTGGACAAGGGTGGGATGCCGCTGGTCGTGTTCGGGATCGCCACGACGTTGCTGATCATGGGTGTCGCCATTCCGGGCACCTTCACCGCCGAGTCGGGTGGCGTCATCGAACCGCTGCTCGTCGCGGCCGGCTACCTGCTGATCATCTACACCGTGCTGGTGGTGCTGAGCTTCCTGCACTGGTCACAGGGCCCCGCCGGTCGGCGCCCGGTGATCGCCTCCTGGCTGACCTATCTGCCGGGCGGGGTGATCCTGGCCTGCGCGGTCTGGCTGCCGCCGCGACTCGATCTGCCGATCGACGACCGGTACGTCCGTACCGCGTTGTTCGCCCTGGTCATTGTGATCAACTTCAGCGCGCTGCGGGTCGTCAGCAGCGGCAACGCGCAGGTGGTGTCCGGCCGGCACCTCGCCGAGCGGCACGGTCTGGTCGTCCTCATCGCGCTCGGCGAAACGGTAATTTCCGTCGGTATCAGTCAGGGCCTGGGTGGGGACCAGCCCATCACCTGGCAACTGCTGGCCGGTGCGGCGCTCAGCATCGCCGTGGTCTCCGTGCTCTGGTGGACCTACTTCGACGTGGCCAAGGTCGTCGCGGAACATGCGATGCAAGCCATGCCCCGACCCGACCAGTCCCGCATCGCCCGGGACGCCTACAGCGGCCTGCACCTGCCGATGGTCTGCGGGCTCATCGTGCTCGCGTTCGGCCTGAAACATGCCGTCTCCGCCGCCACCGGCACCGCCGACCAACCCTGGCGTACCGCGAGCGCCGTCCTGCTCTTCGGCGGGGTCATCGTCTATCTGAGCGGGCTGGTCGGGTTCCAACGACGCGCCCTCGCAATGCTGGGCCGTAGCCCGATCGTCGGCATCGTGACGCTGATGGCGCTGTTGCCGCTGGCCGCCAACGCCCCGCCGCTGGGCGCGCTCGCGCTGCTCCTGCTCGGGGTCGCGGCGATGGTGGCCGCCGACCGCACCGTGTTCCGGCGACGCCACCGGCAGCTGCACGATCAGGCCGACCCGGAAGCCGCCAAGACCACTGGGGCCACCCCGAAGGAACTGCTCGTCGACCTCGTCTTCGTGTTCGCGTTCATTCAGGTCACCGTCCTCATGATGCGCGAAAACTCGGTGCTCGGGGTGCTGCAGGGCCTGATCCTGCTGGCACTGCTGTGGTGGACGTGGACCAGCTTCTCCTGGGTGACCAACGCGATCCGGCACGACACCGTCCCGGTGCGCCTGGCGATGATCGGCATCATGGCGGTGTCGCTGGCACTGGGGATCGCGCTGCCACAAACATTCGAATCCGTCCCCGGCGGCCTACCCGGTGCGAGCGTGGTGGTGGCCGCGTACATCGCCGGGCGGCTCATCCAGGCCGCGCTGATCTGGAGCGTCGCGCGGGAACAACCGGAACTGCAGGCGGTGGTCCGGCAGAGCGTAGCGCCCAGCGCGGTGGCGCTGACGCTGCTGGCCGGCAGTATCGTGCTCGATCTGACCGCCACCGACAGTCAGCGGACCGACCTGCTCGTCACGGCGATCTGGCTGGTCGCGGTCCTGACCGAGATCTTCGGGAGCTACCGGACCGGCCTGCGTCGCTGGCGGGTCCGCACCGTACGGCACTGGACCGACCGGTACGCGCTGATCATGCTTGTCGCGTTCGGTGAGACCGTCATCGCCCTCGGGTTCTCCGCCGCCGAGGAGCCGACCTCATTCCTGCTGGTCGTGCTCCTGATCAGTGCGGCGGTCTCCATCTGTGCCATCTGGTGGTCCTACTTTCACACTGACGCCGGGCTCGCCCACGACGCCCTGCAGGCCGCCCAGGGTTTGGATCGGGCCAGGCTGGCCCGCGACGCCTACACCTACCTGCACCTGCCGATGGTGGCCGGGCTGATCCTGGTCGCGTTCGGGCTGCGCGAGACGCTGCTCCTGCACGGCAGCCCCGTCCAGGCACGGGCGCATGCTCTCGGCCACTACGCGCTCTACCTCGGTGTGGTCGGCTACATCGCGGCCAACCAGGCATTCTGGTGGCGGGTCTGGCGTCGGCTCAGCGGCTACCGGATCAGCGGCGCGGTGCTGGTGGCCGTGCTCGCACCGCTGACCGTACCGCTGCCGGTGCTGTGGAATCTGGTCCTGCTGGCTGGTCTCGGGGTGACGTTCACGGTGATCGAGACGCGTGTAGGCCGACGTCAATGACCGTGCTGAATGGGTCGGTCATCCGGTCAACGGGCGGAGACCGAATCGGTCGGCGAACTCGGTGAGCTCGTCCCGCTGCTCAGCCGGATCGTCGGCGGCGCTACCGACCACGATACGGGTCACCCCCTGCTCGGCGAAGGCCGCGACCCGCTGCGCCGGCATGTCGATCGATCCCCACCGGGTGTACTCGATCGCCGCCGGGTCGCGGCCAGCCTCTGCCGCCACGGATCGCGCCAACTTCCACTGCGCCGCCCGCTCGTCCGGGGTCAGCATCCCGCCGGGGAAGTAGCCGTCGCCGCGTAGCCCGACCCGCCGGGCGGCGGCCCGGCTCGATCCGCCGACGTGGATCGGCAACGACATCGACCCGTACGGTTTCGGGAAGCTGCAGATCAGATCGAAGTCGAAGAACTCTCCATGGAACGAGACGCCTTCTGCACCCCCGGCCCACAACAACCGCAGCACGTCGATCGCCTCGTCGGCACGTCGGCCCCGGGAGCGGAAATCGACACCGATCGCCCGCGCCTCACCGGGCAGACTGCCCAGACCGACGGTCAGCAGTCGCATCCGGCCCTTCGCCAGCGCGTCGATGGTGGCCAGCCGCTTGGCGAGCACCACCGGATGGTGGTACGGCAGCAGCAGCACCCCGGTGCCGAGCAGCAGCCGGTCGGTTGCCGCCGCCACGAAGGCCAGCAGGTCCAACGGATCCGCGTACGGCAGCGACGGCGGGATCTCGACCGCCCCGACCGTCGCACCGGGATACAGCACCACATGCTCTGGTACGTACAACCCTTCGAACCCGCATGCCTCGGCGTGCTGGGCGTACCCGATGAGCCGGTCCGGGTCGGTGCCGTGCAGCGGGGTGCTGTAACTGACCGCGAACCTCACCGCCGCCGCCAATCCGCCCGTGCCCGGTCGAGTTGGCACCGCAGCTGTTCCCGTACGCCTGCCAACCGCGCCAGTCCGGCATCGACCTCGGCCAGCTTGCGCCGCAGCACCGAGATCGAGTCGGGGCAGACGTCGCCGGTCGGGTTCCCGGCCCGCAGGCAGGTCACGAACGGGCGGATGTCCTCCAGGTCGAAACCGACGGCGAGCAACGACCGGATCTCGCCGACCACCCGCAGCTCCGTATCGTCGTAGTCGCGGTAGCCGTTGGCGCATCGCCGGGGCCGGACCAGCCCCTGCGCCTCGTAGTAGCGCAGCGTCCGGGCGCTCGTCCCGGCCTGCCGCGCCAGCTCACCGATCAACATGTGACCTCCCCGGCCAGCCTCGGACCCACCGTGACGCTAAACGTTGACGTCGGTGTCAGGGCAACGAGCCGGCGGCCCTGGCGACGGTCAGCCGAGGGCGGCAGCCATCCGGCGCACCGCCTCGGCGATCGTCTCGGGCGCGGCGGCCAGGTTGAACCGGGCGTGCCCGGCCCCGCCCGCACCGAAGTCCAGCCCGGCGCTGAGCGCCACCCGCCCCCGGTCGAGGAACACCGCCGCCGGGTCGTCGCCGAGCCCCAACGCCCGACAGTCCAACCAGGCCAGGAAGGTCGCCTCACCGGGTGCGTACCCGACCTGGGGCAACCGGTCCGCGAGCAGATCGGCCAGCAGCCGCCGGTTCGCGTCGACCGCCGACCGTACGGTGTCCAGCCAGTCGCCGCCGTCGCGGAACGCCGCCGTGTGCGCCATCACCCCGAGATGGTTGACCCCGTGGCCGACCTCCTCCGGCAGTCGGGCCAGGTCGGCAGCGGCGGCCGGCCCGGCGACCGCGAGGGCGGCCTTCAAGCCGGCCAGGTTCCAGCCCTTCGAGCCGGAGATCAGCGACAGGCCGTCGGCGGCGCTGGGCACCGACAGGTACGGCACAAACGTCACACCGGAGGCGGTCATCGGTGCGTGGATCTCGTCGACCACCACCCGCACGCCGTGCCGGCCGGCCAGCTCCGCGACTGCCGCCAGCTCGTCGGCGGTGTGCACCGTCCCGGTCGGGTTGTGCGGACTGCACAGCAGGTACGCCGCGCTGCGCCCGTCCGCGCGGGCGGCGGTGAACGCCTCGGTCAGCGCGTCGAGGTCCAGCCGGCCGTCCGGACCGAGCGGGGCCTCCCGCACCGGCCGGCCCAGGTTGCGCAGGAACCCGTAGAACGGCGGGTACACCGGCGGGTTGATCACCACCGTGTCGCCCGGCCCGGTCACCAGCTTCAGCATCTCGACCGCACCGAGCATCACGTCCGGCACGATCGCCGTCCGCGCCGGGTCCAGACCGTCCCAGCCCCACCGCGTCGCCGCGAACCCGGCGACCGCCTCGGCGTAGCCCGCGCCGGTGGCGTACCCGAGGTCCCCGGCACGCACCGCCGCGTCGATCGCCTCGACGACTGGTCCGGCCGGGTCGACGTCCATCTCGGCCACCCACACCGGCAGCACGTCAGCCGGGTAGTACCGCCACTTGATGCTGGTCCGCTGCCGGGCCCGGTCCAGCGGCACCCACACCCCGTCGCCGTAGGGCCAAACAATCGTCACGAGAACTCCCAACTTTTCTTCGAGGTGGTCACCTCGGGGAGCTTAAGGTCAGTCGGCGGCGGTGACCGGACGCCAGCCCAGCGGGGTGGAGAGCACCATCGTGCTGGACGGCTGGCCGTACGGGGCGAGCCGGTCGATCACGTCCTCGAAGGCGTCCATCGACGCCGCCGCCACCTTCAGCATCGAGCAGGCGTCCCCGGTGATCCGGTGGATCTCCAGGATCTCCGGCCAGGTCGGCACCTGCGGGTCGCGCAGGATGCAGTGCGACCCGTAGCAGGACATCCGGATCAGCGCGATCACCGACCAGCCGGCCCGGGTCAGGTCGACGTGCGCGTGGTAGCCGCTGACCACCCCGGACTCCTCCAGCCGGCGGACCCGCTCGGCCACCGCCGGTGGCGACAGGTGCACCCGGCGGGACAGTTCGCTGAAGGAAAGTCGGGCATCGGCCTGCAACTCGCGCAACAGCGCCCAATCCATCTCGTCCATGGACACTTTCCCTTCGTAAACCGATCTCCCCAATCTAGCCACGAGGTGGCAGGTCAGAAGCGCGTACCGCCGTTGATCCGGTATTCAGCCGCGCACCGCAGGTCGGCAATCATGGGCGACACAGCAAAGGGAGGGCAGCCGACGTGACCAGCACCGACGTGGCCAGCCCACCGGCCGTCCGGCCGGTGGACGCCGCCGAACGCGACGCCCGCGCCGCCGACAACGCAGGCGAGCCGACCCTGGAATTCGGCGACCGGGTGCCCTACGACGCGTACGTGCACGCCAGCACCCTGCACAGTCTGCAGCGCACCCTCAGCGACGACCCCGGCGAAATGTCCTTCCTGATGGTCAGCCAGATCATGGAGCTGTACTTCGGGCTGACCCGCCATGAGCTGCGCGAAACTCAGCGGCTGCTGCGCGCCGACCAGGTCTGGGAGGCGGCCGCCCCGCTACGCCGCGCCGCCCTGCACCTGGAAGGGCTCAACGCCTCCTGGCAGACGCTGCGTTGGATGACCCCGGCCGACTTCAACCGGTTCCGCAACCTGCTCGGCGAGGGCTCCGGATTCCAGTCGGCGATGTACCGGCACCTGGAGTTCACCCTCGGCGTCAAGACGCCGTCGCTGATCCGCCCGTTCCGCCGCCAACCCGAGGTGTACGCCGAACTGGAGCAGACCCTGCACGCGCCGAGCCTGTGGGACGACGTGATCGCCCTGCTCGCCCGCGCCGGCCACGACATCCCGGCCGACCTGCTGACCCGCGACGTCGCCACCGAACACGAGCCGCACCCGGCGGTCGAGGCCGCCTGGGTGGCGATCTACCGCACCAACACCCCCGACAACCATCTGCGGCTGCTCGGTGAGGCGCTGACCGAGGTCGCCGAGCAGTTCGGCGACTGGCGCTACAAGCATCTCAAGGCGGTGCAGCGGACCATGGGTGCCAAGGTCGGCAGCGGCGGCTCCGCCGGCCTGGCCTGGCTGCAACGCAGCATGGCCCGGGTGGTGTTCCCCGAGATCTGGTCCGCCCGGACCAGCATGTGAGAGGCTGCCACATGTTCACAGAGGACGACGCCCGTCGCCGTGACGCCGCCGACCCCGGGCACCGCGACCTGTTCCACATCCCGCCGGCCACCGGCGGCGACCACCCCGACGTCGCCTACTTTGCCGGCAACTCCCTCGGCCTGCAACCGAAGGCGACCCGCGCCGAACTGCTCGACGACCTCGACGACTGGGCCCGGCTCGGCGTCGAAGGCCACCTCGAAGCCGGTCGGCCGTGGCTGCCGTACCACGAGTTCCTCACCGACACCGCCGCCCGACTGGTCGGCGCCCTGCCCAGCGAGGCCGTGGTGATGAACTCGCTGACGGTCAACCTGCACCTGCTGATGGTGTCGTTCTACCGCCCGGCCGGCGACCGCACCCGGATCGTCATCGAGGACTCGGCGTTCCCGTCGGACAGCTACGCGGTGCGCAGCCAGGCCGCCTTCCACGGCCTCGACCCCGACCGTACGGTGATCCGGCTGCGGCCCCGCCCCGGCGAGGACACCCTGCGCACCGCCGACGTCGTCGACTACCTGCACACCGAGGGTGACCGGGTGGCGTTGGTGCTGCTCGGCGGGGTCAACTACCTGACCGGCGAACTGCTCGACATCCCGACCATCACCGCCGCCGGCCGGGCCGCCGGCGCGATCGTCGGCTGGGACCTGGCGCACGCCGCCGGCAACGTGCCGCTGCGGCTGCACGACTGGGGTGTCGACTTCGCCGCCTGGTGCTCCTACAAGTACCTCAACTCCGGGCCCGGCGCGCTGGCCGGCGCGTACGTGCACGAACGCCACCACGGCGACCCGACCCTGGCCCGCTTCGAAGGCTGGTGGAGCACCGAGCCGGCCACCCGTTTCGAGATGACCCCGGTGTCGCGGCCACCGGCCAGCGTCGACGCCTGGCAGATCTCCAACCCGCCGATCTTCGCGATGGGCCCGGTCCGTACCTCGTTGCAGATCTTCGACAAGGTCGGCATGCCGGCGCTGCGCGACCGCAGCGAACGGCTCACCGGCTACCTGGAACAGCTGCTCGACGAGACCCTGTCCGGTCGGCCGGTCGGCGTCGTCACCCCACGGGATCCGGCCCGCCGCGGCTGCCAACTGTCCCTGCGTGTCGGCGGCGGGGCGGGGGCGCAGGCGCTGACCGCCCGGCTGCGCCACGAACACGGGGTGATCGCCGACGCCCGCGAACCGGACATCGTCCGGCTGGCCCCGGTGCCGCTGTACTCGACGTACCACGACTGCTGGCGGGCCGCCCGGGCGCTCGCCGCGACCCTCCCAGCGGAAGGCGGCGACGATGTCTGAACCTGCACCCGTCGCGGTGGTCGGCGCCGGCCTGGCCGGCAGCCTGCTCGCCTGCTTCCTGGCCCGCCGGGGCCTGCCGGTCACCCTCTACGAGCGCCGGCTCGACCCGCGACGCGGCACCGCCGAACGCGGCCGGTCGATCAACCTGGCGCTGTCCGAACGCGGCCTGGACGCGCTGCGCCGCATCGGCCTGGCCGACCAGGTGCTCGCCGACGCGCTGCCGATGCCCGGCCGGATGATCCACCCGGTCGACGGCGACCTCGACTTCCAGCCCTACAGCGCCGACGGGCAGCGGGCGATCAACTCGATCAGCCGGGGCGCGCTCAACAACGCCCTGCTCGATGCCGCCGAGGCCGCGCCCGGCGTCACCGTCGTCTTCGACCACCGGCTCGTCGGCCTCGACCCGGACACCGGCGAGGCGACCTTCGACACCGGCCAGGGCAAGGTCCGCGCGCACGCGCAGGTCGTGCTCGGCGCCGACGGCGCCGGATCGGCGGTACGCGGCCAACTGCTCGCCCACGGCCTGGTCGACGAGAGCCTCGACTTCCTCGACTACGGCTACAAGGAGCTGACCATCCCGGCGGTCGGCGGCGACTACGCCCTCGACCCCGGTGCTCTGCACATCTGGCCGCGCGGCACATCGATGATGATCGCCCTGCCGAACCCGGACCGCTCCTTCACCTGCACCCTGTTCTGGCCGACCGGCGGCACGTCCAGTTTCGCCTCGCTGAGCAGCCCGGCGGCGATCGAACGGCACTTCCGAACGCACTATCCGGACGTACCGCCGCTGGCACCGGACCTGGTCGACGACTACCAGCACAACCCGGTCGGCCTGCTCGGCGCGGTGCGCTGCGACCCGTGGCAGGTCGACGGCCGGGTGGCGCTGGTCGGCGACGCCGCGCACGCGATCGTGCCGTTCTACGGCCAGGGCGCCAACTGCGCCTTCGAGGACGTCGTCGAACTGGACCGCTGCCTCGACGACACCGGCGGCGACTGGGCGGCGGCGCTGCCGCTGTACCAGTCCCGCCGCCAGGCCAACGCCGAGGCGATCGCCCAGATGGCGTTGGCGAACTTCGTCGAGATGCGCGACAAGGTCGCCTCGGCGTCGTTCCAGACGTTCCGCAAGGTCGAACACGCCCTGGAACGGGCACTGCCGGGACGCTACGTGTCCCGATACGAAATGGTCTCCTTCACCACCACCCCGTACGCCGAAGTCAGGCGTCGGGTCCGCCGGCAGCACCAGGTGCTCGCCGCGGCGGTGGCCGGGACGGCGGCGCTGTTGGTAGGGGCACTCAGCGCCGCCGTCACCCGGTCCATCCGAAAGGGACGCCGATGACGCTGTGGCATCCGGAGTTGCTCGCCGGTCGGCCGGCCGCCGACGGCCCCGGTCTGTTGCGCAGTTTCGTCGACGGTCGGTTCGTGGATGCGGG